>CAZCXQ010000267.1:0-2073 GCA_964502655.1 uncultured Sphingorhabdus sp. | reverse complement strand
GCCCATGCCCAGATCGATAATGTCCTCTCCCGCACCACGGGCCGCCGCACGCATCGCATTAACTTCGGCGATAACATAAGGTGGCAGACGCTTGATGCGGTAGAATTCTTCGGACATTGGCTCCCGTTTCCGGCTAGTGAATTATAGAGCCACCCTCATGCGCGAAGTTTTCGTGCATTTCCAGAAAAAGCTTTCGGTCCGCGGATTAGCGCGGCCGATTGCCTTTCGCTTTGTGCCGTACGCCATGCTTTGACGGTGGTGGGCCATCGTTGCGGAATGGACGCACACCGTCACGGTTCGATCCACCACGTGGACCGCCGCGCGGTGGTCCATCACCGCGCGGTCCATCGCCGCGTGGATTGACGCCCAATTGGGGACGTTGCGGACGGCCACCGTCGCGGCCCCCATCGCGACCTCTGTCACGACCCATGCGCTTATTCTCACGCGCAGCTTCACGTGGTGGGCCACTGGCTTGCACGATCTCAACATCATTGTCTTCATCATGCCCCGGCTGCGCGATTGCCTTGGCAAATTTTGCAACAGCGGCAGCAGCGATACCCACATGGGTTTCGTTCGCGGCAATGCGGATGGCACCAATGTCGTTCTTGGTCACACCGCCGCGGCGGCACAGCAGTGGCAATATCCATTTTGGATCTGCATTGTTGCGGCGGCCAACGTTCAGCTTGAACCAGACAGAATCGTCAAATCCGGCGCGATGATTATCACGCGGATGTTCGCGCGTGCCGTCATCCAGCATGTCTTCTGCCTGCGGCATTTTGGCGCGATGCACACGGACAAGTGCGGCGGCGATGTCTTCTGCCGACATCGTTTCGAGCAGCTTTGCACCCAATGCACGATCTTCATCTTCGACTTCGACCGGTGTCAGAAGTGTTTCGAGCAGACGTTCATGGTCCTTGGCGCGGATATCTGCGGCAGTCGGGACTTTAATCCAGTCTGCCTCAATCTTCGCGCCGCGCAACATCGATTCAACGCGCTTGCGGCGCTGATAGGGCACGATGAGAACTGCCGTCCCCTTACGACCCGCACGCCCCGTACGTCCCGACCTATGCTGAAGCCCTTCGGCATCGCGTGGCAATTCGACGTGGACCACCAATGACAGGTTGGGCAAATCGATACCGCGTGCTGCAACGTCGGTTGCAACGCATACACGGGCACGGCGGTCACGCAGCGCCTGAAGCGCCTGATTTCGCTCGGACTGCGAATGCTCGCCCGACAGCGCAACGACATTGAAGCCGCGCTCGGTCAGGCTGGCGTGCAGGCGACGTACGTTTTCGCGCGTCGCACAGAACAGGATAGCGGTTTCGGCCTCATGCAAACGCAGCAGGTTCACAACTGCATTCTCAATGTCCGGTGGCGCGACCGTGACCACCTGATAGCTGATATCACCATGGCCGCGGTCTTCACCGACCGTTGAGATTCGCAGGGCGTCTTGCTGGTAACGCTTGGCCAGCGACACGATTGGCTTCGGCATCGTGGCCGAGAAAAGCAACGTGCGGCGGCCTTCGGGCGTCGCGTTCAATATTTCTTCGAGCTCCTCGCGGAAACCCATGTCGAGCATTTCGTCAGCTTCGTCGAGAATCGCGACCTTCAATGCCGACAGGTCAAGTGCGCCACGCTCCAAGTGATCGCGCAAACGGCCGGGGGTCCCGACGACAATTTGTGCACCTTGATTTAGCGTGCGGCGTTCTTTCGACGCATCCATACCGCCAACGCAGGTCGCGATGCGAACGCCAGCCTTGGCATATAGCCACATGAGTTCGCGGCTGACCTGCAAGGCCAGTTCGCGCGTTGGTGCGATAATCAGTGCGGCGGGTTCGCGCGCAAGGCTAACCAGTCCGCCATCAAGGATTTGCGGTGCCATGGCCAAGCCAAAAGCAACGGTTTTGCCTGATCCAGTCTGGGCCGACACGACAAGGTCGCGGCCTTCGGCCTCAGCTGTCATGACAGCAGATTGAACAGGGGTTAAAGCAGTATAGCCACGAGCGGTGAGCGCTTCATCAAGAAGCGGGGGAAGATTTTCAAACGTCATTATTGCGCGCCTTTGCGCCCTTT
>CAZCXQ010000266.1:0-2867 GCA_964502655.1 uncultured Sphingorhabdus sp. | reverse complement strand
TCGCCAGCATTGGCATCACCGCAGAGAGTGGCACGATGAAGTTTTCGGATGCTCAGACCAAGCCAGGCGACAGTGATGCAGGAACAGCCAGCGTGAACCTCACGCTGGATGCACAAGGCCAGGGCAAGTTCTGGATCACGGGCATCACCCAGAGCACTCACAAGGGAGACGCCAAGCTCCAGATCAGAAAGGATGGAGCCAACGGCGATGTGCTCGCCACTAAGCCGCTGACCGTGTTCTGGTTTGATAGCTCGGTCAAAGCGGAGGGAACAGGTGATTCAGACGACACGGCAGTAACGCTGTCGGCGGACAAGAAGAGCTTTGGCCTCGTGCTCGGAAGCGGGATGAGCATCAATGCATCAGGTTCAGTAGTTCCGACTGGTCTTGATCACACCGCCCCTCAAATCGCAGACTGGCAGCTTGGCATTGTTCAGAATGTGACGGCAACTTTGACTTGGCGGGGGAAGAACACAATCAACGGTGTCACCACAAAAGCTAAAGGTGTGTATCAAATAACAGACAAACTCGACACACTGCGTGCCCCACCGGAGGTCTTGATGCAAATAAGCGAGATTGGCGGCGCTCAAAAATTTGAGGCATCAAGACCTGCCACATCAGACACGGTCGACCCACCATGGATGCCAGCCGACGAGCCACAGAATACATACGACAAACAGCCGTTGAACTGGTATGAAAGCGACATGCAAGACGACTTCACTATTTGGTCCGGCATTATTGAGGTGAAGAACGGCAATCGAGGCACTGAGTTCATACCCATAAAGCAGAACACCTGGAAGGCTCACGGAAACAGTTCACAACAAAATCAACAAGCGACCCCATCAACCGGCGATGGTGCTACACCAACGAAGGTGCCAAGCACGCAACATCCAAAGGCAACCGATCACTTCAAATTGCATTGGGGCGATCCTGAAAACTGGTCTGTAGAGAACAATTAATCCACACAACCTTCGCCATGAAAACACTTATAGCTCTTACTCTGCCTTTCGCCCTCTGCGCAAACCTCGGCGCAAGCGGACCGCTTGCCTACACCGACAGCCGCTCACTCCCTGCCGAAGCGGAAGGACTGGTGGCTATCTCTCGAATCCTCACGGGCGATAAACCAAGGCTCTCAACTTGTGTTATTGCGACCGTCAGCAACGTGGCCACTGCTGAGGCAAGAGATATTCCGCCTCGAAAGTGGCTAAATGAGTTCACGAACACGAGCATGATTGATTTTCCATCGCGTGTGACTTTTGAACTGACGGCATCGCCACTTGGGCAAACGTATGAATCTGGTCCGTTAGCGGTTATTGATTGGACATCAGACTTGGCAGACAATTGGACAGACTCGGGAAAGAGAGCTGGCTTTGGTCACAAGTTCAACCATCATCGTGATGCGGTGATGGCAAAGCCGTTAGTGGATACAACAGTCATTTGCTTTACCCCTCCACTCGTAAATCAGGATGGCAGCATCACCAAATCATTGGATCTTCTGCCCAAGGACTCGCTCGATGCGTTGGCTGCAGCATTGGCGTGGCGCGGCGAACGCGCCGCATTGTTCGCGCCGAAAGAGACGATCACTGATGAAGCCATCAAGTCGCTTCGAGGGGAACTGTCCAACTCGAATGTTTATGCGCGGCTATCCGTGCTGCTTCATCTGATCACTCTTGGCAAAGCAGGCGCGGCAGATGTTGCGGCAGTGTTCAAGGCAGCAAAGGCACCAGTGGAGAGCGCGGCGACAACCGTCATGATCATCACAGATGCCCCTGATTTGGTGCCATCGATCCTCGACGCTCTCGGTGACCCGCTCGCCAATCGTTCAATGCTCGATGGTGTCGCAGTCGGCGCTGCAGCCCACTTCCTCAATCTTGCTGAGAGCGAGCGGATGTTGAGCGCAGCAAGATCGTTCCAGATCGTGCGAGCCAACTCGCCGACAATCCCCGACAAGCTCAAGGCCACCATCTCCTATCCACTTTTGCTCAAGCTAGGGGATGCAGTGACAGGCAAGGATGGCAAGACGATGATCGAAGTGTCGTCGGCGTTGTTTAAGTTCTTAAAAGCCTCTGCAGCTTTGCGGAGGTGAACGCAACTGCACGCTTTTCCGGCCTGCAACTCTTCCTCCCACCGCGCCGGAGCCTGAGCTGGGCAGCCATCACCAAGGCCGATGACTTGTCACTCAGCAGGCAACCGACCTCCCGCAACTGCAGCGCTTCACAAGGCTCGCGAATCTATGCCTTACCTTCACCAAAATGCTTCACCCGTTCCCGCCACAGCGGCTGGGGGACGTACAGCTTTTCTCGTTATCGCAGTCACCAGCAGGGCTGAGGGTATTCAGTTGAAATGCTCCTGCTTGGCGATCCGCATAAAGAAGGCAACGGCTCGCGAGCACCTGGAACAGGAGGAGGTAAGGAATCAGTGCACCCAACCCGCGACAGCAGCGCTGATCCAGACCTTTGTCCTGGTAAAAAAGAGAGACAGCCTTGTCCGGAACGTTTGGAGTCACTCCGGTGGGACCGGAGACGGTTACGGTTTTGGGAAGCCTGGAACTGCGAATTGAGGAAGGGCAGATGATCTCCAGCCAGGCGAGCGCGAACTTTCCGCTGCCCGAGGGCGTGTCCCTGCAGGGCGGAACCATCATGCTGACATCACCCCCCGTTGATCCCGGCAACAAGGCCTCTTATGAGACCTACCCCATTAACATAAACATCAATGACACTCCCGACACGAAGGATGACATGGTTCGCAAGGAACAGAAAATCGGCACCACCGCATGGCGTCAGTGGATACCCTGCACGGTGAAAATCCCCGACAGCGGCCCGGGAAAAGCCATCGCCAGCATTGGCATCACCGCAGAGAGTGGCACGATG
>CAZCXQ010000265.1:0-2873 GCA_964502655.1 uncultured Sphingorhabdus sp. | reverse complement strand
CGCGCCATTATGTTTTCCTCTGCCAAGGAACACATTTTTCAGGGGGAGAAGTCAATGTCGATTGTTGCTCGCGCGAAGAATATCATTTTGAAACCGGCCGACGAATGGAATGTCATTGCGGACGAACCAGCAACCGTCGGCGGCCTATTCACTGGATATGCGATGATCTTGGCCGCCGTTCCTTTGGCAGCCGGCATAATATTCACAGGCGCATTGGGAATAAATACCGCAAGCCTTGGTGGCATGGGCGGCGGGGCTATGGAAATGGGCTTTGGCGCCATCGCCGCAATGGCGGTGGCGGGATATGTGCTTTCCCTCGTCACGCTTTTTGTGATGTCATTCCTCGTCAATGCGGTGTCCCCCAGCTTTAACGGCAAGTCTGACATGGTTCAGTCGACAAAGCTGATGACATATGCATCAACCCCAACTTGGGTTGCTGGGCTGGTTAGCTGGATCCCCATATTGGGCGGTCTAATCTCTTTCGCCGCAATCGCTTATGTCGTTTACCTAATCTATCTGGGGCTGCAGCCTGTGCTCGGTGTCCCTAAGGAAAAGGTCGCGGGGTTCACCGTTGTCATCGTGCTCATTTATGTCGTTCTGACGGTCATTATTTCGGGCATCCTGATCGGCATTGCCTTTTCGACCTTGTTCGGCAGCGGGATGATGGGCGGCGCTTTGTCCGGCGCATAAATTGCGTTTACGCCACTAGCAAAATGCGCGTGCCGTCGCTAAGTCGGCGGCATGGTGCGGTCCACTCGACGAAATGACTGGGGTTTTCCCCGCTGGCGTGGCTATGGAAGTAGCAACGAAGCGCAAAAGGTGCGTCTGTGCGACCGCTATGGCTGTAACAAAGCGGGAAACTGCCCCGCACCGAAATCACCCAACAGCCCAGACCGCTGGATGTTCTGTGAAGAACATGCCGGGGAGTATAACCGTGGTTGGGACTATTTCGAAGGCTTGACCAAGGAAGAAGCCGAATTGCGCGAAGCGAATGAGCGTCGCGATTCATCGGGCTACAAAGAATCCGCGCATTATGGCTGGGCAGGTTCCGGCGATGGCAGCCGCAGCCGTGATGAAATGCATGCGCTCGATATTCTGGGCCTTGAAAGCGACTCCACGTTTGATGACGCCAAAAAAGCCTGGCGCAAGATCGCCAAGGAAACACATCCTGACGTAAACCCTGGCAACGCCGACGCCGCGAAAGCGTTTCAGGCGGGGCAGGCGGCGTATGATGTGCTGCGCGTTGCCGAAGAACGGCGCGAGTGGAAGGGTTAGTTACTTGCGTGGGCGAAATTGCAAGCGCATAGGGCGCGCGTGATTCGCACATTTTCGCCTTTCCGGAAAATAGCAGCCGCACTGATAGTGCTGGCGCTGGCTTTGCGCGTCATCATTCCGTCCGGTTTCATGCCGTCATCGGAGCGTGGATTTGCGCTGACCATCTGTACGGGAATGGACACCCAAACCGTCTGGATGGACAAATCGGGTAAGTTGCACAAGGAAGACCCATCCAAAGGCAAATCGGTTGAGCATCAACCTTGTGCCTTTGCGGGAACTGCGATGGCGGCGGATTTTGTGGCCGCTGATTTCCAAGTTGCAATGGCGCCTGTTGCGCTTGCCATTCCTGTTTTTGCCAAGCGTGAAGTAACGGTTGGCGCTGGCCTCGCTGCTCCGCCACCCCCAGCCATAGGACCACCTTCTTACGTCTAAACCACAGGGCTGCTTTGCGGCCTATCTCTCGTTTAGATTTAGGAAAATATCATGAAATTGTTATCCATTTTGCGCGCGTCTGTCGCGTGCTCTGTTATTGCCATCGTTACCCCCGCCGCAGCTGAAGAGGCTGCTGACGCCACGATTATTGTTACCGGCCGTGCCGCCGCTGACCAAGCTGAAAAATCGGCAAACAACACCGCAGGCGGCACCGACGTCGTTAGCCACGAAGATTATGCAGACAAGACCGTCGTGTCGTTGCGTGATACTTTGGCCTTTTCGCCAGGCGTGTATACCCAGCCGCGCTTTGGGCAGGAGGTCCGTATTTCCATTCGCGGTTCGGGTCTTTCGCGCGGGTTTCACATGCGCGGACTGACGTTGCTGCAGGATGGGGTCCCCATCAATCTGGCCGACGACAATGGCGACTTTCAAGAGCTTGAGCCCATATTTTTCGACCATTTAGAGGTATATCGCGGCGCGAACGCTTTGAGATTTGGTTCCGGTACATTGGGCGGCGCAATCAACGGCGTTACACCCACCGGCGACAATGCCGCGGGGCTTTACCTTCGCGGTGATGTCGGCAGCTCTGACTTTTATCGTGGCTTGGCGTCTTACGGAGTGGGTGACGGCGATGCCAATGCTTGGGCAGCGATCAGCGCCGATAGCCACAAGGGGGATCGGCAACACGCCCAGCGGAACTCAATGCGCTTTAACGGCAATGTTGGGCTTAGGATTTCGGATGTCGTGTCGACGCGATTTTACGCAAGTGCGACGACGCTTAATCAGGAATTGCCCGGTGCATTGACCCGCGCAACGGCTTTGTCTGCACCACGAACTGGTAATTTTGTCGGGGATCAGGCGCGCGATATCAATTCGGTTCGTATCCAGAACCGGACCCGTTTCGACTGGAGCAACAGCCGTCTGGATGTAGGCGCGTTCTTGAACGCCAAAGAATTATATCACCCGATTTATCAGGTCATTGATCAGACATCGACAGATCGCGGCGTGTTCGCCCGTTATGATCGCGAGGGAGACGGCTGGAGCGTTACTGTCGGCGGAGGGTCCCGTTGGGGAACGATTGACTCAAAGCGCTTTATCAATGTGAATGGCAAACGTGGAGCGCTCACCTTCGATGCCGACCAGACGGCCCGGACGTCGAATATATA
>CAZCXQ010000264.1:0-2883 GCA_964502655.1 uncultured Sphingorhabdus sp. | reverse complement strand
GACGACGTCACGTGCGGATGGTGCCAGCCGCAGGTGAACGGTTCCTTACGGCCGCTCCGGGATACTGGTCACGATGACCGCCCTGCTGCTGGCGCACGCGGCCGCGACCCTCGGGCTGACCGGCGTGATCTGGTTCGTGCTGAAGATCTGCCTGGTGATGTTCGTCTTCCTGTGGGTGCGTGCCACCTTCCCGCGCTATCGCTACGACCAGTTGATGCGTCTGGGTTGGAAGATATTCCTGCCAATCTCGCTGTTCTGGGTCTTTTTGGTGAGCGGCTATCTTATGTTCACAGGACATTTCGCATGACCACCATCGCGCATCTCATCAAAACCTTTACCCTTTGGGAATTCGTCAAGGCGCATTGGTTGACCTTGCAATATTTCTTCAAGCCAAAGGCGACGATCAACTATCCGTTCGAAAAGAACCCGTTGAGCCCGCGTTTTCGCGGAGAGCATGCTTTGCGGCGCTACCCCAATGGGGAAGAGCGGTGCATTGCTTGCAAGCTATGCGAAGCGGTATGCCCCGCCTTGGCAATCACCATCGAGTCCGAACCACGCGAAGACGGCAGCCGCCGCACCACGCGCTATGACATCGACATGACGAAGTGCATCTATTGCGGTTTCTGTCAGGAAGCTTGCCCAGTGGATGCGATTGTCGAGGGGCCAAACCTCGAATTTGCAACCGAAACACGCGAGGAATTGTTTTACGACAAGGCCAAGCTTCTCGACAACGGCGCGAAATGGGAACGGGCAATTGCCGCGAACCTTGCCGCCGATGCACCCTATCGTTAAGGGCGGCCCATCGTGATCCAACTCGTCTCATTCTATATTTTCGCAAGCATCGTCATCGCGTCCGCCGCGATGGTCATCTTTGCGCGCAACCCCGTGCACAGCGTGCTGTGGCTGATCGTCGCGTTTTTTAATGCCGCTGGACTGATGATCCTGATCGGCGCGGAATTTATCGCGATGCTGCTCGTCATTGTTTATGTTGGTGCAGTCGCCGTGCTGTTCCTGTTTGTGGTGATGATGCTCGACATCGACTTTGCCGAATTGCGTGCGGGTTTTGTGAAAAACGTTCCGCTTGGTTTGCTGCTTGCCGTTGTTCTCGCGGCAGAGCTCGTGCTTGGCATTGGCGCATATCAGGCTGGCGCAGTCACTTTGGGCACGCCAGAGGCGGGCGCAGCTACCGTGTCGGCGGCTGTTCCCAATATCGAAGCTATCGGCGGTCTATTGTACAGCAAATATGTGTTCATGTTTGAAACTGCGGGCCTCATTCTTTTGGTGGCCATGGTCGGCGCGATTGTTCTTACCCATCGTAAGAGCCATGGCACCCGGGGCCAGAGCATCAGCAGCCAGGTACAGCGCCGTCCCGAAGACGCGACGCGCAATGTCAATCAACCGGTAGGGCAGGGGATCGAGTTGTGATTGGTATCGAACAATATCTTGTGGTCAGCAGCATTCTGTTCGTCATGGGTGTGCTGGGCATTTTCCTGAACCGCAAAAATGTGATCATCATTTTGATGGCGATTGAGCTCATTTTGCTGGCGGTAAATATCAACCTCGTGGCGTTCAGCGTCTTTCTTGGCGACCTTACGGGCCAGATTTTCGCGATGTTCGTGCTGACGGTGGCTGCGGGCGAAGCGGCGATCGGCCTTGCTATTCTGGTCATCTACTTCCGTGGCCGGGGCACCATTGCCGTTGACGATGTCAACCGGATGAAGGGATAACATCCAGTGACTTCGATCCATATCATTGTTTTCCTTCCGCTTTTGGCTGCGCTTGTCGCGGGCCTTGGCCAACGCTTTATTGGCGCGGTTGCCGCCAAGACCATTACCACAGCGGGCCTTTTCACGGCGTCCTTGCTGAGCTGGCCGATTTTCATCGGCTTTCTCAACGGCAGCGAAACCGCTTATGTCGCGCCCGTGATGAACTGGGTGCAGTCGGGTGATTTGTCATTCGATTGGGAATTGCGCGTTGATGCGCTGACCGCGGTTATGTTGGTGGTCATCACCACCGTTTCTGCGCTCGTCCATCTGTATAGCTGGGGCTATATGGAAGAAGACCCCGATCAGCCGCGTTTTTTTGCGTATCTGTCGTTGTTCACTTTCGCGATGTTGATGCTGGTGACCGCCAACAATCTCGTCCAAATGTTCTTCGGATGGGAAGGGGTTGGTCTTGCGTCCTATCTGTTGATTGGTTTCTGGTACAAAAAGCCAAGCGCGAATGCCGCCGCGATTAAGGCGTTTGTCGTGAACCGCGTTGGTGACCTTGGCTTCATGCTGGGTATCTTCGGCGTGTTCTGGCTGTTTGGCACGGTTTCTATTTCGGACATTTTGGCGGCGGCACCTGACAAGGTTGGATCAAGCATCGGTTTCCTTGGGTTCCGCGTCGATACGATGAGCTTGCTGTGCATATTGCTGTTCATCGGTGCGATGGGCAAATCTGCCCAGTTGGGCCTGCACACATGGTTGCCCGACGCGATGGAAGGTCCGACACCTGTGTCGGCGCTTATTCACGCAGCGACGATGGTTACCGCTGGCGTGTTCATGGTTTGCCGCCTCTCGCCATTGTTTGAAACAAGCCAGTTTGCGCTCGACGTAGTAACTATAGTCGGCGCGACGACGGCCATTTTTGCAGCGACCGTTGGTTTGGTGCAAACCGATATCAAGCGCGTTATTGCTTACTCCACATGCTCGCAGCTTGGATACATGTTCTTTGCAGCGGGTACGGGCGCATATGGCGCGGCGATGTTCCATTTGTTCACGCACGCTTTCTTTAAGGCTTTGTTGTTCCTTGGCGCAGGCTCAGTGATCCACGCAATGCATCATGAACAGGATATGCGTTATTATGGTGGCTTGCGGAAACATATCCCGCTGACCTTCT
>CAZCXQ010000263.1:0-2884 GCA_964502655.1 uncultured Sphingorhabdus sp. | reverse complement strand
GACGACGCCGACCGCGCGACGATGGCCGCCGACGGACGCATCGCGCGCCCAAGTGATTATGGCTATGACCCCATGGTCATCACCCGCGCTTTTTGGCAATCCGGGCAGGATAATCTGCGGCTGAATGGCGAAATCGGCATCGACTGCCCGGTGCGCCTGATCCACGGGCAGTGCGACCCTGACGTGCCTTGGCAAACATCATTAAGCCTAGCTGCGCAGCTTCGTTCATCGGACGTGCAGACCATCTTGGTAAAGGATGGCGACCACCGGCTTTCGCGTGACGAGGATATTGCCTTGTTGATCGACAGCGTGGCGAAGCTGGTCTGACCTTATTGACGGAGCGCCCGTGCTAAAGCTGTTATCGAGTTTGCTGTTCATCGCGGCCCCCGCGTCCGCGCAGCCCTTGTCCACGTTGAACGAGGTCCAGTTTGCTGAGTGCATTAAACTCGCAGGCACTGACCCTGCATCTGCGGTCACCGAGGCAAGCGCATGGACGCAAAAAGGCGGCGGCTATCTTGCGCGCGCGTGCCATGGTTATGCGCTTGCGACCGATTTTAAATTCGACCTCGCGATACCGATACTGACCGAGGCGGCAAAATTGGCCGAGGAAAAGGGGGATGCCCGCGCGGCGCGTTTCTGGGCGCAGGCGGGCAATGCGGCGCTTGCGGCCGATACGCCCGATGCGGCATTGGCGGCATTGGACAAAGCGCTTGCCTCCCAAACCCTAGAAACCGCCGAGCGCGCCGATAGCGAAATCGATCGCGCGCGCGCTTTGGTTGCGTTGCGCAGACCGGCCGATGCCGAAGCTGCGTTGACGACCGCGCGGACGCTGTCGCCCGAAAATGGCACGGCATGGTTGTTATCGGCGACATTGGCGCGGCGGATGAACAAGCTGCCCGACGCACTGACCTATATCCAGACGACAGCCGCGCTTCTGCCGCGTGATGCCGCCGTCGCGTTGGAGGCGGGCAATATTGCCATCGCCGCCGGTGATGAAGCAACTGCGCGCACGCAATGGGAACAATGCATCACAATCGCGCCCAACAGCCGTCAGGCGACGACCGCAAAGGCGCAGCTGGCCGCATTGGTCGCCAGCGCACCGCCGGCTGCCGAACCGGAATCGCGATAATATTCAGCCTGCACGCCCCTTGCGCCTGTAGCTGTCAGGGTCCATTGTCTGCGGGAATACAGACAGCGCCATGAACGGAGCGAATATGCCGACGAAATATCTCCACACGATGATCCGCGTGACGGACCCTGACGCAACGGTCGCGTTTTTCAAATTGATTGGGCTGGAAGAAGTCCGCCGTTTCGACAGCGAAGCTGGCCGCTTCACGCTCATTTTCCTCGCGGCGCCCGGACAAGATGGTGTGGCGGAAGTGGAATTGACCTACAATTGGCCGCCCGCCGATGGCAGCGCGCCCGAAGCTTATGATGGCGGCCGCAACTTTGGCCATTTGGCGTACCGGGTCGATGACATTTACGCGACGTGCCAAACGCTGATGGACGCAGGCGTCACGATCAACCGGCCGCCGCGTGATGGCCATATGGCGTTTGTGCGCACCCCCGACGGCATTTCGATTGAACTGTTGCAAGAGGGCAATCTGCCACCGGCAGAACCGTGGGTCAGCATGCCAAATGTGGGCGCTTGGTAATGGCGATTGAAATTGTCCGCGTTCCGGTCCTGTCCGACAATTATGTCTGGTTGGTGCATGACGCATCAAGCGGCGAGACCCTCGTGATCGACCCTGCCGTGGCAGAACCGGTGCTCGCGGCGGCTGAGGCGCGCGGATGGAGGATTACGCACATCTGGAATACCCATTGGCACCCCGACCATGTCGGCGGCAATGCGGAGATTAAGGCCGCGACAGGCTGCATCATCACGGGACCCGCGGCAGAGGCGGAGCGGATTTCGACGCTGGATGTGCAGGTCCGCGGCGGCGACGTCGTGCAACTGGGCGGCGTGCGGGCGATGGTTCTGGACGTTCCCGCGCATACAGCCGGGCACATCGCCTATCATTTCGCGACCGAGCAGGTCGCTTTTGTCGGCGACACCTTGTTCGCGATGGGCTGTGGCCGTTTGTTCGAAGGGACCGCTGCGCAGATGTTCGACAATATGCGCAAGCTTGAAGCGTTGGGCGATGCGACGGCCATCTATTGCGCGCACGAATATACGTTAAGCAACGCGCGCTTTGCCGTGACAATAGAGCCTGACAATGCCGCGCTTCAGCAGCGTGTATCGGATGTTATCGCCGCGCGCGAACGCGGTGAGGCGACTGTGCCCACCACAATCGCACTGGAGCGCGCGACCAACCCGTTCATGCGCGCAAGTTCCGTGGAGGAGTTGGCGGCACGCCGGGCGGCGAAGGACGCCGCCTGACAATCAATGAAAGTCGCGTGACTTGGGCAAGATCCGCACGTCGCGTGGATGGCTGCCGCGCGGGGGATGTGGCCGTGCAAATTCGTCGATTTTGGGTTTCCCGACATTGGCCTGATGCGTTTCGGACAGCTGCGCCAAATCGTCGGTCCGGTCGATAATATTCGTCGCCATTAGGTGCACCACACCTTCTTTGCTGCGCTGAATTTCGCCCTCGGCAATAATCAGCCGTGACGCCATGACGGCGCGGCGTTGCCGGTCGAACAACCGCGCCCATAATAAGATGTTGGTCACGCCACTTTCATCCTCAATCGTGATGAAAATCGCATTGCCCTTGCCGGGACGCTGCCGGACCAACACGACGCCGGCCACGCGCACGCGCTTACCGTTCTTGACGACATTGGCCTCAGCGCAGCGCAGCACGCCCTCGCGTGCGAACATCCCGCGCAGGAACTGCATCGGGTGCCCCTTCAGCGACAGCCGGGTCATCTGATAATCCGCCGCGAC
>CAZCXQ010000262.1:0-2889 GCA_964502655.1 uncultured Sphingorhabdus sp. | reverse complement strand
AAGTTCAAATATGAGGCCCAGAAAAAGGCCAACCTTGCGCGTAAGAGTCAGAAAACGCAGGAAATTAAAGAAATTAAAATGCGTCCGAACATCGATGACCATGATTATATGGTCAAGATGAAGAAGGTTGCGGAGTTCATCGAGGAAGGTGACAAGGTGAAGATCACCTTGCGTTTCCGTGGTCGTGAATTGGCGCACCAACAATTGGGTATGCACCTGTTGCAGCGCGTTCAGGCCGATACGACCGAGACCGCAAAGGTTGAGGCGCATCCCCGCATGGAAGGCCGTCAAATGCTAATGGTGCTGTCGCCCAAATAGGGCGCAGTCACCAGATGGCTTGGCGAATCAACTCTGCGCCGACGACCACCATCAAAAGCTGAATGATGATATTGAATCGTTCGGGTGACACCCTCTTGACCAAACGCACGCCTGCCATTGTGCTGACTATGGCCAATGGCAGGAAGATGGCGGTCAGCGTCATGTTTTGCATGTTGAATTGACCCAGCGCCGCATAAGCAGGCACTTTCATCCAATTGATGATCGCAAAGAATATCGACGACGTTCCGACAAAGACCAGATGTGGAAAGTTGCGCGACAGCGCCCAAATCTGAAACGGTGGGCCGCCGGCATGTGCAATTTGGCTGGTGAAGCCTGCAACCCCGCCCATGACCACCCCAACCCACTCGGGTACGGGACCAGCCAACTTAAGCTGCGCACCAAACAGCGGAAGCAAGCGGTAGACGCCAAATGATAGCGCAATGACGCCAACAAAGCCGCGAACGGCGTCGGCATTAATTGCGGTCGCCAAAAACCATCCGAAGAAAATGCCCACGACCGCGCCCGGCAAGGTGAGCAACAACGTCCGCCGATCAAAGTCGCGCCGGAATGCCCATACGCTCACAATATCCTGAACCATCAATATGGGTAGCAACATGCCCGCACCGGCGACTGGGTCCATGACCAAGGCGAGTATCGGCATGGCTGCGGCGCCAAGCCCCGCAAATCCACCCTTGGCAAGCCCCACCAATATGACGGCAGCGCTTGCGACGATGTAGAAATAGATATCGACGGGCAGGCTCAAGGGTTTTTCAAGCGCTTCCGCACCGCGAGGATATAAATGATTGACGCCGCGGCGGCGAAAATGAACCACTGGATGGCGTAGAGGAAATGGTTATTTGGGATTTGCGCTGGTGATGGCAATGCAAGCTGTTGCAGACCATCTGCGCGATCGGTCGACACCAACTTAATCAACTGCTCCCCATCGGGCGCTATGATGCCACGGACCAGTCCGCCGCTCCAGCTGGGCGATTGCGGGCGTTCCGACCAACCGATGGCAACTTTCGCGTTCACGCCTTCAGCGCCGCCTGTTTGGCACGAGGCAACATGGGCAAAGCCTGCGTCACCGGCACGATTGCTGCCTGACACCGACTCGATTTTAGCCACCTTGACGCACGTCAGCGTAGAACGCCGAAACAGCGGCAGTGCCTTGGGGTCGGGGACGACTGGCCAAGCGATCGCCGGCAAGCCATCAGCGGCGTTGTAGCGGGCGAGCAGAGCTTCCTTTTCGGCCTTGCGCTGAAGCTGCCAGACGCCGAGGCCAATCATGATAGCGACCGCAATGATCACAATGATCGTTGGGATAATCGGCCAGCGTTTCATAGCAGATCGTCCTTCCCGGCTTCATGTGCCCGGTTCCGGTACTCGGATGCCAGCAATGCCGCCTTCGCCATCCGCAGCGTGACAACGGTTAACGCGGCGGTCACAGGAACCCAAATGATGACATGCACCCAAAAGGGCGGTCGGACAGCGGAATCGAGCAGCAAAGCAAAGACAATGATCAGCGCACCAATAACCATGGTGAGTAATGCCGCAGGGCCATCGCCCACATTAAACGAAGCATAATCGAGTTTGCAGTGCGAACATGTATCCGCGAACTGGCCCAGCCCCGCAAACAGCGTTTTGCCGCCGCATTGGGGGCAGAGACCAAAAAGGGCAGCCCGCAATATGCTGGGCCGCCCTTCTGGTGATTGCTCTGCTGTCATTTACGCGTGAACTGGTGCGCCCCAGCCACCCCAAATGTAGATGGCGATGAACAGGAACAGCCAGACAACGTCGACAAAGTGCCAGTACCAAGCCGCAGCTTCAAACCCGAAATGCTGCTTTGGTGTGAAGTGGCCTTTGTTTGCACGCACAAGGCATACGGCCAAGAATATTGTACCAACGATCACGTGGAAACCGTGGAAGCCAGTCGCCATGTAAAATGCGGTGCCATAGTTTAGGCCAGCGAATGGAAACGGTGCTTCCAGATACTCATACGCCTGAATCGAGCTGAACAGCAGGCCCAACAGGATCGTCGCCAACAGACCTTTTTTCAAACCTTCGCGGTCACCATGGATCAGCGCATGGTGCGCCCAGGTGACGGTCGTGCCCGAGCACAACAGGATCAGGGTGTTGAGCAGCGGCAGCTTCATCGCATCGAGGACTTCAAGACCCTTTGGCGGCCACTGCATCAAAGCGGCGGCGCCTTCTTGGCCGATCAGGTTGGAGACCGTAAATGCATGCGTTTCGGCATCCTTCACGATTTCCAGCGGCACAGGAAACAGCGAGAAATCAAACCATGCCCAGAACCAGCCCACGAAGAACATGACTTCCGATGCGATGAACATGATCATGCCGTAGCGCAGATGAAGCTGAACCACAGGGGTATGATCGCCCGCATGCGCTTCGGTCACAACATCGGACCACCATGCGAAAAAGGTGTACAATACGCCCAACAGGCCAAGGCCAAAGACGAGGCTACCATAACCGAACTGCTCGGGATGCATCCACATCACGAGGCCGAAGAACATCGTCAGGGCCGAGAACGAACCCAATATGGGTGTGATGCTC
>CAZCXQ010000261.1:0-2937 GCA_964502655.1 uncultured Sphingorhabdus sp. | reverse complement strand
CCGGTCAAGACGCGACCCTGTTGGATCGCCCTTGCCTGTTCCGGGGAGAGATCAAGAGCCGGGATGTCGACCAGCCCTGCCTCTATCGGCAAGATAATGTCTTCTTGGGCTGCCCCTTGGCCGAATGCGTTGAGTTTGTCCAGCGAAATCGCGCCATTCAGGGCAAACGGACCCGCACGCACGCGGCGCAGCATAGCGACATGACCGACAGTACCCAACGCATAGGCAATATCCCGCGCCAAGCTGCGTATGTACGTGCCTTTGGAAACGTCGGCAGTCAGTGTGATTGATTTTAGGGGGGCGTCACTGGGTGGAAGAAGCTCCGGCTGCTGGACCGAAAGCGCGTATATCGTGACGCCTCGCGACTTCATCTCGACCACTTCCCCTGCCCGCGCCAGATCATACGCGCGCTTGCCATCAATTTTGATCGCGGAATAAGCAGGTGGAATCTGTTCAATCGGCCCTGTGAATTGCGCCAGTGCTTGCTGCGCCTGTTTCAGCGTGGGCAGCACGTCCGAAGTTGCAACAACTTCGCCCTCGGCATCTAGGCCACTGGTCTCTGTCCCAAAGCAGATGGTAAAATCATATGTCTTGGACGCGTCGAGCATCCGGCCACATAATTTGGTCGCCTCACCCAATGCGATGGGAAGAACACCGGTGGCGAGTGGATCAAGCGTGCCGCCATGCCCAACCTTGACCTTGCCAAAGCCTGCAGAACGCAAGTTGCGCTTTACCGCTGCAACGGCCTGCGTTGAACCCAGACCAAGCGGTTTATCAAGGATGATCCAGCCATGCATGCCCGCCCTTTAGGGCGCGGTGTAGCATCAAGTCAATTTGAAGGCGCGGCGACATCCCTGCCTGCGGCCAAAGCTTGCTTGCGGAGCTTTAGGCGCTCTTTGCGCGGCAAAGGCTTATTGGCGGTCACAAGACTCGCCAATTGGCATTTATCGCCAGCTACGATGATCGTGCTAAACCTGTCGAAAGTCGCCGAACCGCGCGTATCAAACCCGATCGCTTGCGCGAAATCAAGTTCCTGGCATCCACCAAGCAACTCAGCATAATACCAGCGCCGCTGCCGGTCCTCCAGCCATATGCCGTCATTGCCATCGGTTTCGAAATTGCGGATCGCGCCTTGGTTAGGGAAATTGATCTTGGTCTCCACGCCGACTTCTTGCCACACATAGGGCTCCGGCCTTTTGGAATGCACAGGCGCCGCGATTGCCGCTGCGACCAACAATGAGAGCATGGCTTTTTTCATCATAGGTCCGACGATATGCCTTTCTGGATGAACGGCACATGAAAAGTCAGCCTAAGCCGCGTGCCTCGTTAAAATGCTTTCGGCACATTGCGACGTAACGATCATCGCCGCCGATTTCGGTTTGTGCGCCATCGACAACGGCTTTGCCTGTTTCATCAACGCGCAAATTCATCGTCGCTTTGCGGCCGCAGTAACAGACGCCTTTTAATTCAACCAGACTGTCCGCGATGCCGAGTAATGCAGCGGAGCCGGGGAAAAGTTCGCCCTGAAAATCCGTGCGCAAGCCATAGCAAACAACCGGAATACCGGCCTTGTCGGCCAAGCTTGCAGCCTGCCAAACCTGTTCTTTGGTCAAAAACTGCGCTTCGTCGATCAGCACGCACGCAAGCGGCGTTTCTGCGTGCTTATTGAGGACTGCGCTTTCGATATCCGTTTCGCTTTCAAAACGGCTGGCATCACCGGCGAGGCCAATGCGCGAGCTGATGGCGCCGAAACCCGGGCGATCATCAATAGCTGCGGTCCAAAGCATTACCTGCATACCGCGCTCGCCATAATTGAATGCCGCCTGCAGCAATGTCGTCGATTTGCCTGCGTTCATCGACGCGTAATAGAAATATAGCTTGGCCATAGATGACTATTTCAATCCGTTAAGCCAGCGCACAAAATGTCCGGCAAGTTGTATCCGGTGATCTGAAAACGAATGATCGGTCTTTAGCATCGTTGCTGTTGCCGAGCCTTGGCTTGCAGCCGCGAGCATAGCCGTATAATCCCGGCCAAGGCCACGCTCAGCATATACCAAGGCCAACGGTCGGTCGGAAATCGTCGTCACTGTTTTTCGCAGATCGAACAACGCGGGATTGGCGCGCATTTCAAGAAGAAGCGCGTCAGCGTTCGTACCATCTAACGGCTTTAAGTCGTCGGCCAAACCAAGTTTGAACGCCATCTCAGCCTTGCGATCGGTCAGGCTGCGCTCCTCTGCGGAAATATCCCAAGGGTCTATCAAATACGCACCCGCCAAATCAGATACGTCCGCCATGGTGCGGGCCGCCATCATTCCGCCCATGCTATGCCCAGCCACAGCAATCCGACTTGGAGCATGTCCGGTCTGTTTGATAAAGGATTCCGATTGCAGCCATCGTGCCGCATTTCGGGCGTCCTCGATGCAGTTCACAAAACTAAAAGTTCCGTCGCTTCCCCAACTTCCCCTGTAATGCAATGTCAGAACATCCCAACCCGCGCGACGGGCAGCCTGCGCAAGATCCAGATTTTGTTCGTTGCCGGGAAAACCATGCAGCAGCAAAAGCGCGGGCTTTGGACCGTCACCAGCGGCGAGATAAAGCAGGGCGTTGATTTTTTCCGTACCGGTCGGCAACTGAAACGCGACCATCCCTGCCGGGTTTGCCGCATCAGGCACCGGGTCTGAAATCGCCGCGTCTGGTAACGGGTTAAGCTCCGCAAATGCCGGGGTAGCGCAGACAAGTGCCGCCGCTGTGGTTAAGCGCCAAACGATCATTCGGCTTCATCGTCGGTCAGGTCCTGCTGGACCTTGGGCTGTGCCAATAAGCCTTCGATATGTGTGGCTTGGTCGAAGCTATCGTCGGCCAGAAATTTCAGCTTTGCCGCATATTTCATGCTCACCCGCGAGGCGACTTCCTTTTGGAAGAACGCCGTATTGGTGC
>CAZCXQ010000260.1:0-2940 GCA_964502655.1 uncultured Sphingorhabdus sp. | reverse complement strand
CCTTTTGCACGCAGCAGGACCGCGTTCATTTTCTGTAGGAAATAATCTTGCCGATGTTGGAAAGATTATCCCTCCGTTAAATGGCGCGATCGCCCGCTTCGCCGACCGATTCAATATCTTCGCCGACACCTTTGACCGTGTTGCAGGCCGAAGCCAGCAAGGAAGCCGAAAGCAGGATGATCGTTGCAAATTTGCGCATAATATTCTCCATCATTCGCGTCTGAATCATACAGACCCCAAAGGACAACGAACGATGGCGGGCTATGTTCCGGTTGCGCGCTTATGGCTGCGCGGACGCCGGCCTGACTTTAAAAGCTGATACGCGCGGACAGACGGAAATCGCGACCGGATAGCGGAACAAAATCTTTGGTGAACGATGCCGACCGGCGGGCGACAACATCGAAAATATTGTTCGCAGACGCGATCAGCGATATGTTGCGGTCGCTGCCAAACGGACGCCATGTTGCGGTCGCATTGACCAAAGTGAAACCATCGGTTGCGGTTTCAAATGGCGCTGTTTTTGTCTGGGCATCGCTCCATTCCACTTCCCCGCGCAGGTCAAGGCGCGCACCGTTCAGTTCCACGCCGCCCAGCACACGCAAGGGCGGGATGCGCGGGATATTGCCCGCACCGCCGGAGATTTTGGCCCGCGTATAATCGGCCACGGCATCGACTTTCAGGTCAACATCGCCAAAGCTTGCCACCTTTTGCGATCCCTGAAATTCTACGCCCCAGACCTTGGCATCGTTCTGGAAATATTGGAACACGGGCAGGGCGTCCTCAACGGCGCCTGTTTCCGCTTCGTAAATGAAATTGTCGAACCGGTTGGTATACAGCGTCAGGTTGAATGCGGTGTCCGCCGTATCATAACGCGCGTACAGCTCGCCATTCCACGCCCGCTCGCTCTTCAGCAACGGGTCGCCGACTTCAAATGCTTGCGTTGCGATATGCGGTCCGTTGGAGAATAACTCCTCGACCGCTGGCGCGCGGCCCGTGCGTGACAGGTTCGCGCCGATCTTCAAATCGCCGATATGGTAACCGACGCCGAACGCGCCGGAGAGATTGTTGAACGACCGGCTGAGGCCCAAAATGTCCGCGCGCAGTTCGGCGGTGTCAAAACGCAACGCGACTTCGGCGTCGAGATTTCCGGCGGTGAATTCCTGCAAGGTGAACAATCCAAATTGCTGGCTCTTATTTGGCGGGACGAACGCTTCCGCACCAATCGCGTCCAGATTGCGGGATTGATATTGCACGCCGCTTGCGCCGCGCCAGCCGCCGCGATCATTCTGGATAAATTCAGCGCGGGCCTCAATCCCCTTGCTATTGAAAATGGTGCCAATCTCGTCACCTTCAAATTCGGTGTGGCTGTAATTGGCATAGCCCGCCCGCAGGCGCAGCTTTTCAAACAGGGCATCGCCCAAATCCACTTCGCCGCGGACATCGAAACGATATTGCCGCATGTCAATGGTGACAGGCGCTTCCTCTTCGCCGCCATCGCCATGCGCATGCCCGGTGCCGGGGCGGGCAGGGATGCCGTAATTGGTGTCATAAATGCTGTAGGACAGGCCCAAATTGCCGCCATCGTCGATGAAGGCGATGCCGCCCGCCGCGGTCCAGCTTTTCACCGCGCTGTTGGGGATGCGGCCGCGTTGGCCCGCTAGTTCACGTGCTTCGCCGGCCTCGTTAAGATTGCCTTCGCTGGCTTCTTCCGCCGCGAAATCCAGCACCTCGGCACGCAAGCTAGGCGAAAGGATATAGCCACCAGTGCGCAGATCATCGCTGTTGCGATAGCTGCCATCCAGATGGACGACGACCCGGTCGGTCAGTGGCACATCAACCGAAGCCCCGCCAGACCAATCGCGCGCCGCGCTGCCATAGCCCGCAAGCGCATCGACATGCACGGCCTCATCAGGGATCGCACGCGGAATGCGCTTATCGAGCGCGTTGACCGCGCCGCCCACGGCTTGGCCACCAAATAAAAGGACAGCTGGGCCGCGGAGCACTTCGATGCGCTCAACGGTCAGCGTATCGATGGTGACCGCATGGTCGGCAGAGGTGTTGGACGCGTCAATATTGCCAATGCCGTCGGTGAGAACGGCGACACGGTTGCCCTGATATCCGCGCAGCACCGGCCGCGATGCACCGGGTGAAAAGCTGGTGGCCGACACGCCGGGCAGGCTGGAAAGAATGTCACCCAATTGCGCGCGGGTTTTCTCGGCCAGAACGTCCCCTGTCACCGCAGAAGTTCCGGACAGAATATCGAGCCGCTCAACATAAGGCGCGGTGACAACGATTTCTTCAGTGCTGTGAAAATCATCTGTCTGCGGCGCGGCTTCTGAAGCGCCGGTGCCGCCCGTTTGCTGGGCATAAGCAGGCACAGATAGCGCAACCGACAATGCTGTCATGCTGGCGGCGAAAACGTGAAAGCGGGGGATTTTCATGGAATTACGTTCATCCTGTCGGATATGAAACAATGAAGCGACTGCTTACACAATATGATATAATATATCAATACCCAATTCTCATATTGCGACGCGCCGAAGGCTGCCCTTTGCGCGACACCGGGTTGCGGACGGCCAACAACGCGACTAACTATCTCCGCTATGAACATGCTCGGCTCGACATTAGATTTAATTGGCAACACACCGCTCGTGCGCCTGAAAGGCCCAAGCGAGGCGGCGGGTTGCGACATTTTTGGCAAGTGCGAATTTGCCAATCCCGGTGCGTCGGTGAAAGATCGCGCGGCATTATACATTGTGCGCGATGCCGAACGGCAGGGGCTGTTGCAGCCTGGCGGCACGATTGTGGAAGGGACGGCGGGTAACACCGGTATCGGCCTTGCGCTCGTGGCCAATGCGCTGGGGTACAAAACGATCATCGTCATGCCCGAAACGCAAAGCCAGGAGAAGAAAGACACGTTGCGCGCGCTTGGTGCGGAGC
>CAZCXQ010000259.1:0-2953 GCA_964502655.1 uncultured Sphingorhabdus sp. | reverse complement strand
CGCACCGGTGGTCAGGACATCGTCGATCAGAATGATGCGGCTGCCCTTTAATCGGTCACGCCATTTGGGATGCACGGAAAATGCCTGTCCAACGGCTTTACGGCGGCCCTTGGCATTTAGGCCACGCATGCTCGGCGTGCGTTTGTGGCGGACGAGTATGTCAGGGACAAAAGCGATACCGCTTTGCGCCGAGAGCGCACGGCCGATCAACGCGGATTGATTGAAGCTACGCGACCACATGCGCGTCCAATGCAAAGGAACAGGTGTAATGACGATATTGCCTCGATCCTCGGGCAAATGGCGGACCAGCTGCTGCGCAATCACGCGCGCCAATCCGATCTTTCCGCTATATTTTAACCGGAGTGCGACTTTTGCAGACAGGTCGTCATATTTCACCGCGGCGCGAATGCCGTCATGCTTGGGCGGCTTGGCCAGACATGCCGCGCAATAGCTATCGGTCCCGCGGTCATATTCAAATGGCGTTGCGCATCCATGGCACCATGGCGGGGCAAGAAACTGTAACTGTTGCCAGCAATCAACGCAAAATGGACCGCCAGCGGGCGTTATCGTGCCGCAACATGGGCAGCGTTCGGGCAGCGCCCAATTGAGCGCAGCACGGAAAATGTGGCGGGTGATGGCCATGAAGACTTGTCGGATAAAGCCAGTGTCTGCACAAGGCCGAAATGACCAGCGAGACCAACCCGCCTGAAATATTTGACCGCCAGCGCCGCCGCGCGCTGCGTGAACGTGCATCACGGCGTCAGGGCGATCAATTTCTGTGGCGCCATATTGCGCAGGATCTTGGCGAACGACTAACCTTTGTGACGCGCGCGTTCGAACATGCGTTGATCATTGGACCGATTGCAGGGTGGCAAAGGGACATTCTGCCTGCGGACATGCGTTGCACGCATATGCCGTTGATATCATTAGGCGACGCTGAAGACACTCAAAGCGGATGTGAAGAGGACCGCCTGCCCTTTCCACCTGCGTCGTTTGATCTCATTATCTCCGCTGGCACGTTGGACAGCGTCAACGACCTGCCCGGCGCGCTCATCCAGATCCGGCGGATACTCAAACCGGATGGATTGTTTCTGGGCCATATGTTTGGCGCAGGAACGCTGGCTACATTGAAATCGATGTTTCTGGAATCCGACGCCGATCAGGTTCGGCCACATATGCACCCGCAAATTGACTTGCGCAGCGCGGCCGATTTGATCGTGCGCGCCGGATTTGCCTTGCCCGTTGCGGATCAGGATGTGACTGAGGTGCGTTACAGCAACTGGCGCGGCATAGTGTCCGACATACGCGATGCCGGAATAGGCAATACTTTGGCAGGACCGCGCGCATATCTCGGCAAGAACGCGATCAATCGGCTGGACCGGATTTTCGCGGCACGCGCAGACGCCCATGGCAAAGTGCCGGAATATTTCACGCATCTGTTCATGAGTGGTTGGGCGCCGTCTGAAAACCAACCCCGCCCAGCCAAAAGGGGAAGCGCGCAAGTTTCGCTTGCGGACATATTGTCCAAAAATTCCGAAGACTAGGGTCCTGACCCTAAATGCGTTTAAGCCGTTCAACGAGCGGATAATCAGCGGGCGGCATTGGCAACGCAGCCATGTCATTTGGATGCACCCATGCAATTTCAGACGCAAAATGCGGCGTGGGCGTGCCTTGCCATGTCACGCATCGGTACAATAACAAAAGCAAATGTCGGCCGCCCAACGGCTCGCTTGCAAAGGTTTCGGGTATAAGATCATGGAGGTTTACGGAGATCCCAAGCTCTTCAAACAGCTCTCGCGCAAGCGCAGCTTCGGGCGTTTCACCCGGTTCGACCTTGCCACCCGGGAACTCCCACAACCCCGCCATAGAGGCATGGTCCGGACGTTTCTGCAGCAGAATCGCGCCACTTTCCTTGGCTAATGCCGCTGCAACTACGAACAATGTTGTTGGATTTTTTTCCATAGTCTCATCAGCTTGCAAGCTTTTATTAACCCTTGTGTGGGAATTTCCGAATGCTCGCAACCAAGGATCGAAGGGGGACCAATAAAATGTTGGAACGCATTCGACGCATTCAAAAATGCACCCAAGGGGCGACGGCAGTGGAGTATGGTTTGATCACGTCGTTAATCGTTATCGCAATGATTCCTTCTCTAGGGAACGTTGCAAACGCAATACAGGATATTTGGAATAAAGTGTCCAACGTATTATCTACGTCGTAAATTGAAGATACATGTTAACGAATTAGTAAACATTTGTGATGTATTACACTAATGACGGTTAATATTTTTAAAACCGCCCGGGTGAATGAATGAATAACAGGAGACCTAAGATGAAATTTATCAAGAAAATCTTCAAAAATGAAGAAGGCGCGACTGCAATTGAATACGGCCTGATCGCCGCCTTGGTTGCTGTTGCTGCAATGGCTGGAATGAGCGCCCTTGGTACCAGCCTGAACGATCAATTTTTCGCTCTCGCCGGTAAGCTAACGCTCAGCTAATATTCAGCGGCCAAGACTAAACAATTATAAAAGGGCGGGAACTTCGCGGTTCCTGCCCTTTTTATTTACTATGTAGCGATCTTGATTGTGCGCCCAAGACGTCTGACCGTATAGGCCTACGCACCCATCGCTAAGAACTTTGCCCGGCGTTGCTGTAAAAGCTCTTTCGACGAAAAGGCAGAGAGCGCTGCAATCTCCTCATCAATCGCCTTGCCGAGCGATTCAGCTGCAAGCGCATGGTCGCGATGCGCACCGCCCATGGGTTCTTTGACGATTCGGTCGATAATCCGAAGTGCTTTCAAATCATCCGCCGTCATCTTCATGGCCTGCGCAGCATCCGCTGCCTTGTCGCCTGTCCGCCATAGGATTGACGCGCATCCTTCAGGAGAAATGACGGAATATACGGCATATTCAAACATCAAGACGCGGTCCGCAGCCGCAAGCGCGACCGCGCCG
>CAZCXQ010000258.1:0-2955 GCA_964502655.1 uncultured Sphingorhabdus sp. | reverse complement strand
GAACACATGATTGCGAAAAATTTGTCAGCCAGTTGCAGCCTGACCCCGTTTTCACTCCCCGTTTTCACTCCAAGCCCCTGCCACGCTGGACTCCGTGGGCCTCTCTCTTTGCCGTCGCTGGTCGCGTGCTTACCGCAATCCCGGCTCCGAACACCAGACCCGTCCACACAGCCGTCATCTCCTCACGCTTGCGTGAAACCCTAGCCGCAGAAGGCCCGGCCCTCGCCGCCGCCGGCCTTCTGCCCGCTTTTGATCTTCGCCCTGAAGCCACAGGAGTCGAACTCCTTCAAACCTTGGCAGACCGACTCCCGGCTCTCCTCAACCGCTTGTAAGCTTGGGATCATGGCTACCGTCCAGGGTGCGGAACTGGCGAGTTATGCGAGCCACACTAAACGGCTGCAGGTTCCAACGGGTGCGGATCGGAGGCGAGGAACGAGCCGAGATAGACAACAAGGAACGAGTCAACCTGCGGCGTTACGGAAAGCCACACATTCCCTTGCGGCGGGGGCGGGAGCGGGCGGAGCATCCCTGCGGTTGGCAATGGGCGGAGCCGCGAGCTTTGCGAAGCGCTGGAGTTCGGGAGAACGCCTGCGTTCAGGCAATCCGCTTGACGAAAAAATCACCCTCCTCGTCTGCATGATCTGGGTGCAAAGGTGCCCCATCAGTCTCGATCATCCGACGCAACCAATCCGTGAATGATTTGTCGCATGGAGTTCCCCATGCAGTCCTGTCCTGGAGTTCTGCATCCGTGGCGTGGCTGTAGCTGGAAATCATCACCTCCCAATCATTTGCCACCTCGCAGTAGCGGAGCAGGAAATACGAGTCGGTTCCAAGCCAGCCGAACCTGATGATGTGGCGCGGCAATTCCTTCGGAACCTCGTGCGCTTCACGCAGTTCGTCTGACACCGCGATGATCTGCTCGGGGTTCATGATGAGAACGGGATTCCTGCTCAGGATCAGTGCCTCTTGTGAAGGCGGTAGAACTCCTTGAAGTCGGCAGGGAGGTGAATGTGGAACTGTTCTTCAATGCTGTCTACACCTTCGCCTTTAGGTGCCAAAAGGTGGGAGACAGTTGTGCTCGGACAATTCCAACTGCCTACAGGTCCGTCGCAGATCGTCGGGAAAACGGCTCCTGGATATGTTTGGCGCATCCGCTCCGTTTCTCGGTGAATGAACTCAATGTGCCCGCCAGTGTAATCGTAGGATTGATTTGTTGTTGGCTGGTGATCCGAGAAATCTAAGTTCATACCACTATTTCAGACAATTCGTTTCACATAAAAATCATCCTCGTCAGGCGAATCAGGATCAAGGGGGGCGCCATCGGTGGAAATCATTCTCCGGAGCCATTGTCCGAAACTTAAATCTGTAAAGCTGTTATCCCAATCGGGAGAGATCAGTTCGGCATCAGTCACCTCATTCCAGCTGTTTATATCAATGACCCAAGTTTGCTCATCAGATAAAAGTCGAAGCGCGAAGTGGCGCTGACTGTTGATCTCTCCGAATCGTAAAACATGAAATGGAATATTATCCACGACACCTGAGTTTCGACGAATTTCCTGTGTTTCCAAAACGAGTTCCTCTATAGAAAGCATTCGCACCGGATTTCGAGTCATCAATATTCCTTCATGCCAAATGTTGTAAAACGCCACAAAGTCTTCGGGAAGAGAGGTTCCTACCATCTTCTGAACTTGGGGTAGCCACATATTATCGTATGAGGAATCGCAAAAACAGTGTTTAACGGTTGTGCTCGCCACGTCCCAATTTCCTGTCGGACCTCGTTTTGGGAAATGAACCTTACATTTTGGATGTTTTGCGGCCAAGCTTTCAATCCATTGATTCAACGACTCCACTTGAGCAGGTGGATAATCATAGCTCCGCTCATGTGGCAACGACTCAGTAAAAAAATCAAATATCATAAAATAAACGGTAATTACTCCCAACCGGCTGGCGCTGGTTTTCCTTCTTCCGGAACACCAGGACGAATGCCGCTCACGTTTGGGTGCTGTCGTTCTTCCTGTCCGATTCGGACACGCAGATTAACAATGCCTTTTCGCGATGTAGTTTCTGATCGGCCCCCAGATTTCGGACAGGGTGCAATGTTAGTCTGCGGCGATGAGTTGTGTGTTTAGGGGTGAAGGGGTGTTCTGTCCAGCAGGAAGCGGAGTGGAGGGCTGGAGCGGAGCGGAAGCCGACGAGCAGGATCGAGGCAGGCACCCAGTTCATCGCAGCCTTGACGAAAACGCTCATCACCTGTTCAATCGCTCAGAGGTGACTCACTTTTGATCCGCGACCCGCTGCACTTTTGATCCGCGTTTTACAGTGGGATTTTGAGGGGCCAAAGGGAGGCAATGAGCTGTCAGGGCGCATTGTAAACCGTCTCGACTCAAAGACGCTGGTTTTCGAGGCTGATGATGCCGTAACCTTCGGAGGTTTGACCAGTCGCTATTGGCTTCTTTCCGCCCGATACGAAAAGCAGACCTTTGAAGCACCGCCGTATCAAGGAACGGTCAACGGTGCTCTTCTACCCAAGTTGCCGACTGAAGATGACAGTTTTACCAAGCTCCGAGAATCTTCAATCTTTGCGATCATTGCCAGTCTTCAACCAACCCCCTGCGCAGCGTCTCCCAACCCCGGCCGGTAGCTGAGCTTGGCAGTAGTCGCCAAGAATGGCGGCTACCGAGAGCGCAGCAGCCAACGCTGCCCGTTATTCTAGTGCTTCGCGAAGCTCGCAGCTCGTGCCTCGCTGTCTGTCGCGGCTGGTGCCACCAGCCTCGGCTCGCCGCTGCCGCTCAGATGCAGCCGTTTTTGATCCCCCGTTTGACGGCCTCCACAAACCCCTCCGCATTACATATCAGCCTGAAATGATCCAGGTTGCGGGCCTTGTGGCGCGGGGCGGGCGGAAGGCGGGGAGGATGGATGTGGCGGTGGTGGCGCGGGCGAAATGGGGTTAGAGAC
>CAZCXQ010000257.1:0-2985 GCA_964502655.1 uncultured Sphingorhabdus sp. | reverse complement strand
ACAATGCACGCTTATCGCACGCACAAATGCGCCGAACTTCGCGATTCCCACGTGGGGCAAACCGTACGCCTATCTGGCTGGGTCCATCGTAAGCGCGACCATGGCGGCGTGTTGTTCGTCGATTTGCGCGACCATTACGGCATGACGCAGATCGTTGCCGATAGCGATAGCCCTGCATTGCCAATCCTCGAAGCATTGCGCCTTGAAAGCGTTGTCACCATCGATGGCGAAGTAAAGGCGCGCAGTGCCGCCACCGTGAACGCCAATCTGCCCACGGGTCAGATCGAAGTTTTCGCCCGCAATGTCGTTGTGCTCAGCAAGTCTGAAGAACTGCCTTTGCCCGTTGCTGGTGAACAAGAATATCCAGAAGAAACCCGCCTGAAATACCGGTTCCTCGATTTGCGCCGTGAAACGCTGCACGCCAATATCGTCAAGCGTACGCAGATCATTCGCGAAACGCGCCGCCGTATGGAAGATATCGGCTTCACCGAATATTCAACGCCAATCCTGACAGCATCCAGCCCCGAAGGTGCGCGCGATTTCCTCGTGCCGAGCCGCATTCACCCGGGCAAATTCTTCGCGCTGCCACAGGCACCGCAGCAGTATAAGCAATTGCTGATGGTCGCTGGCTTTGACCGCTATTTCCAAATTGCACCATGCTTCCGCGATGAAGACCCGCGTGCTGACCGTTTGCCGGGCGAATTTTATCAGCTCGATCTTGAAATGAGCTTCGTCACGCAGGAAGAAGTTTGGGACACGATGGAGCCGGTAATGGCTGGCGTGTTTGAAAAATTTGCTGATGGCAAAACCGTCACGCCAGCTGGCCAATTCCCGCGTATTCCGCATGCTAAGGCAATGCTGGATTACGGCACGGACAAGCCCGATTTGCGCAACCCGCTGATCATTCATGACGTGACCAGCCATTTCACCAAATCGGGCTTCGGCCTGTTTGAACGCATCGTCGAAGGCGGCGGCGTTGTGCGCGCTATCCCCGCGCCAAAGACGGCGGAAAAGAGCCGCAAATTCTTTGACGACATGAATGAATGGGCGCGCAGCGAAGGCCATGCTGGCTTGGGCTACGTTACCCGCAAGGCTGGCGAATTTGGCGGCCCCATTGCCAAGAATCATGGCGACGAAGGCATGCAGGCGCTGTACGACGCCATTGGCCTTGGCCCCGACGATGGTTGCTTCTTTGCTGCTGGCAAGGAAGAACAAGCCGCCAAGCTCGCAGGTGCCGCGCGCACACGCACGGGTGAGCAACTTGATCTCATCGAAAAAGACGCATTCCGCTTTTGCTGGATCATCGACTTCCCGTTTTATGAATGGAGCGAGGAAGACAAGAAGATCGATTTTGCCCACAACCCGTTTTCGATGCCACAAGGTGGCCTCGAAGCGCTTCAGACGCAGGATCCGCTCACCATCAAAGCCTATCAATATGATATGGTCTGTAACGGCTATGAGCTCGCCTCTGGCTCCATCCGGAACCAGCATCCCGATCTGATGGTGAAGGCGTTTGAACTGACCGGACTGACGCAGGCTGATGTTGAGGATCGTTTTGGCGGCATGTACCGTGCATTCCAATATGGAGCGCCGCCACATGGCGGTATGGCGGCCGGTGTCGACCGGATGGTCATGTTGCTGTGCGGTGTGCAGAATCTGCGCGAAATCACCTTGTTCCCGATGAACCAGCGCGCGGAAGATTTGCTGATGGGTGCCCCGTCGCCTGCCGAGCATAAGCAATTGCGCGAGCTGAACATTCGCGTTGTGGAACAGCCGCCCAAGGCGCAATCGTAAAGCATCGGCCGACGCCATAACGCTGTCCCTTTTGGGGACAGCGTTTTGCTTTGTCTTGTCTAACGGCCGAATAGCTGCTGCAATCGCCCGATGGCGATTGATCTTTCAAACTATGAGTCCGGTGAAAAATATGAAGGTACCTACGATAAGGACCTGAAAGCGCTGCAGGACCGTCTTTCGCGGCTGCAGTCGCTGCACATATTGCATGGTGCGCGCACGTTGATCGTGATTGAAGGGTGGGATGCTGCTGGCAAGGGCGGCGCGATCAAGCGCATGACGGCGACGCTCGATCCGCGTTATTGTCGCGTCTATCCCGTTTCAGCGCCCACTGCGGAGGAAAAGGACAAGCATTTCCTCTGGCGCTTTTGGAACAAGCTGCCCGGCAGCCGGGAAATCAGCATATGGGACCGCAGCCATTATGGCCGGGTGCTGGTGGAACGTGTCGAAAAATTCTGCAGCGAGGCAGAATGGCGGCGTGGATATGACGAGATTAATGAGTTTGAGTCGCGACAGGGCGAGATTGGCACGAAAATCATCAAGCTGTTCTTCCACGTCACACAGGAAACGCAGGACAAGGTGTTGATGGAGCGGCTTGGAGATCCCGCCAAGCGCTGGAAAGTCACCGCAGAGGACTTTCGAAATCGCGAACGGCGCGCCGATTATATGAATGCACTGGCGGACATGTTTAAGCGCACGCATACGCGCTGGGCACCGTGGACCGTTATCGATGGCAATAATCAGAAAGCGGCACGGATCGCTGCGCTAAAGCATGTTGTGGAGTCGCTTGAGGCAAGCGTTCCGCAAGCTTTCCCTGATGCCAAACCAGAGATTGCCGCGCAGGCCGAAAAGACATTCGGCTATTCCCCTGTTGGATAGGCGATCCCGACGACTTCCCATTCTTTGGGTCCCGTTGGCAATGTTACCGTTTTGACATCGCCCACGCGCGCACCGCGCAAGGCGCGGGCCAACGGCGCGTTCCATCCGATGCGGCCATGGCTTGCATCAGCCTCGTCATCGCCGACCAATGTAATGACGCGCTCCACGTCGTCGATATCGGCCAACGTAACGGTCGCGCCGAAAAACACGCGATCTCGGTCTTCCTGCTTGGACGGGTCGAGGACCTTCGCAACTTTCATTTTCTTGGAAAGCTGGCCGAGCTCACGGTCGATTGCGCGCAGCTTCTGCCGACCG
>CAZCXQ010000256.1:0-2987 GCA_964502655.1 uncultured Sphingorhabdus sp. | reverse complement strand
GTGGGGCGAGCGCGTGTTGCGTCCGTTGTTGGATACGCCGCATACGCCGCGCACGTTAACCAACATCAATTTCCCGCCGCTGTTGCCGCAGGATGTTAAAGGCATCAAAGTCGCGCGGCAGGGGTTCCATGACTATAGCCGTGGTTCAATCGTCAAGGGCACGGATCCGCGCGGCTATGACTATTATTGGTTCGGGCTTCATGGGATGGTGCACACGCCTGGGCATGATACCGACCTTGAGGTGATTGAGGATGGCTATATCGCAGTGACCCCGCTGCAGCTTGACTTAACCCATGGCGATTCCCTCGCCAATCTTCGGAGCGCTTACAGCGGGTAGGGGAAAGCCATTCGCTGCAGCGTGCCAGTTAAGTTGCGTCCGGGATCATTGTTCATCCCACTGAAATTCGGCCACATGCCCAGCCTTCGCAACCAACCAAATGGACTGAAACGCGGCAATCCGCGTGCGCACGGCCTCAATGGATTGGGGCGTCAGCGCTGGCATTGCTACAAATGAAGCCTCGCAAGCGGTTGCCGCAATAGCAATAAAGGTTTCGGCATCTGCCGGGGCACCCCAGGCATCGGATTCGAAACATTCCACCAAGCGTTCTGCCTGAAGCAACTGCACAATATGTTCGTCGGGCGCCTGCGCCCGTGACGCGCTGGCGTGACCCGCCTGTTTTGCAATTTCCTGAATATCGTCGGGGCTATGTCCTTTTGCTACCATTCCCCAAAATGCCCTTGGCAAGTTCAACTCGGTTTCGACGAAATAATGGATCGCATCATGCGGCGTCACGCCTTTTTTCGGAAAGGTTGCGGTCTCCGTCGAACCGTCATCCCGAATGATGGCGAGAAAATCGCGATCCGTGCCTTTGGTAATTTTTATGATCATTGTTGGATTATTATCCTGATGCGCAGCGCAAATCTATACTGCCCGTGACAAGCCTGCCGAAACCCGCTATGCGGCCCGCCATCATGGCAACTCAAATCAAAGCAGCGCCGAAGGTCGGCATGGTATCACTTGGCTGTCCCAAGGCGCTGGTCGATAGCGAGCGGATCCTTACAAAGCTGCGTGCCGATGGCTATGGCTTGTCACCCGATTATGCCGGCGCTGACGTTGTGCTGGTCAATACCTGTGGCTTTCTGGACTCCGCAAAGGAAGAAAGCCTTGAGGCTATTGGAGAGGCGATCGCGGAAAACGGCCGTGTGATTGTTACAGGTTGCATGGGTAATGAAGCCGACGTCATCCGTGCGCGCTTTCCTGATGTGCTCGCGATTACCGGTGCCCATCAATATGAAGCCGTTGTTTCGGCGGTTCATGAAGCTGCGCCACCGACACGCGGTGCGTTTGTGGATCTGGTGCCCGAAGGCGGATTAAAGCTGACCCCGCGCCATTATAGCTATTTAAAGATTTCCGAAGGGTGCAACCACAGCTGCGCCTTCTGCATCATTCCGTCGTTGCGCGGAAAGCTTGCGAGCCGCCGGATTGATGCCGTGTTGCGTGAGGCGGAGAAGCTTGTCGCCGCTGGCACCAAAGAGCTTTTGGTCATCTCGCAAGATACGTCTGCTTATGGCGTTGATACGCGGCACGAGCCACGCGAATGGAAGGGACGTCAGGTGCGCGCGCATATGACGGACCTCGCCCGCGAATTGGGCAGCTTGCGGACGAGCGAAGGCATCGCGCCTTGGGTGCGGCTGCATTATGTCTATCCTTACCCCCATGTTGACGACGTTATTCCGTTGATGGCCGAAGGTTATCTGACGCCATATCTCGACATCCCGTTTCAACATGCCGCGCCGAATGTCCTGAAAGCTATGAAGCGCCCCGCCAATGAAGCGAAGGTGCTTGAACGCATCCGCAATTGGCGCAGCATCGCGCCCGATATCGCTATCCGGTCAAGCTTTGTGGTCGGATTCCCGGGCGAAACCGATGCGGATTTCCAATATCTGCTTGATTGGTTGGACGAAGCACAGCTGGACCGCGTCGGCGCCTTCCGCTTCGAACCTGTGGAAGGTGCGCAAGCGAACGATCTGCCAAACCCTGTTCCTGAAGAGGTGAAGGAAGAGCGGTTCCAGCGTATCATGGAAAAGACGGCGGCGATTAGCGCCGCCAAGCTTGCGGCAAAGGTTGGGCGCAATATCCCTGTCATTATCGACGAGATTGGCGAGGCCGATGAAGATGGCAGCGTTGGCGCCACCGGACGGTCGCAAGCCGATGCGCCGGAGATCGATGGCCATGTCTATTTGCGTGACGTTGCACCAACCTTAAAGGCGGGCGACATTGTGCAGGTCGACATCGAGGATGCGGACGAGCACGACCTGTTTGGCGTTGTCGCCTGATTCAGGGCACCTGAATGGGCGTGACGGGCGTCCGCCTTTAACGGCTTAGCGCGACTTTGGCGGCAGCGGGAAAAAGCCAGAGGTGCGCGCGACATATTCCGCATAGCCGGGCCGCGTTTTCTTCATGCCATATTCTAGCATCGGCTTGCCCGACCAGCGCGTGAGCGTGAAGGTCAGGAATATCGGGCCAATGATGCTGATCCAACCCGGCAGGCCGGTCTCGCACGCGATCAGCCAAATACCCCACCATGTGCAGGCATCGCCGAAATAATTGGGGTGGCGGGTATAGCGCCATAGGCCCGTGTCGAGCACCTTGCCTTTGTTGGCAGGGTCGGCCCGGAATGCGTTTAGCTGCGCATCGCCAATGGTTTCAAACAATATGCCGATGATCGCAATAATCGCGCCGGCAAATGCGAGCGGACCTAAAGCTGTGTTCGCGCCATCGCTATACGCAATGCCCAGCTGTGCGGGCAGGCAGGTGATGAACAGCAATGGGGCTTGGGTCAGAAACACTGACAGCAGCGACGTTTTGCTCCAGCTCCAGCCCTTTTTCTCCATCACACTGCGCATGATTTTTTCATAACGCGGATCTTCGCCATGCGCGCGCCAGCGCGTCCACAAATGCAGCGAAAGCCGAAGCCCCCACAATG
>CAZCXQ010000255.1:0-2997 GCA_964502655.1 uncultured Sphingorhabdus sp. | reverse complement strand
AAACTCGCCATCGCCGACGGGGAGCATGTTGAAGTCACCCAATTTGATTTCAACCTTGCTCGCGATATCGGCGCTGAAGTTCGCTATCTTTGCTCGGGCAAGCCGCAACATTTCGGGGCTATTGTCTAAAGCGACAAAGCGGCTTGCGCTCTGTGCGAACATTTCGACAATGCGGCCAGTTCCTGTGCCCACATCCAATACACGGCCCAAAGGCGCGCTATGCAAAATCTGCGCAATCTTCGCTTCAACTTCCGAATCGGCAACATGCAGCGATCGGATGAAATCCCATTCTTCGGCATGTGCCGCAAAATAGGATGCCGCCATATTGGTACGCGCGTTGCGGACCTCGTCCAGCCGCGCCAGATCCTTTTGAAATGCCTTCGCCTGCGTCACATCGGCTTCTTTCAGCAATGACGTAAGGCGCCCATCCTCTAAAACAGCGCCCGGGCGCAGGAAAACCCAGCTTCCCTCTTTGCGCCGCTCCAGCAATCCCGCTTCATCCAATATGCGGATATGCCGGGAAACACGGGGCTGGCTCTGGTCCAATATCTGAACCAGCTCGCCCACCGACAGTTCAAGCCGAAGCACGAGAAATACGATTCGAAGCCGGGTTGGGTCAGCTAACGCCCGCATGATGTTCAACAAATTGATCATGACGGCACCATATAAAGAATTCTTTATATGAAGTCAATCGGCTCAAATTCGCCGTATTTTCTACCGTTCTAGTAGAGTTAACCGCAATTTTGGGGCTTATCAGCGTAATGGAATAAAAAAGCGCATTGCCACCGAATTGTGAACGGGCTAGAGGGCTTTCCGCAGACATTACTGCAATCGTTGTGGTGTGCCTGTCAGGTTTTCATAAGTTTTGCTAGGGGGTTTCCCATATGAAGAAAATTGCTGTATCTCTCGTTCTTGCCGCTTCGCTCGGTTTGGCCGCTTGCTCGGGTGCTGAAGAAGCAACCACAGAAGCAACTGAAGCAACCACCGAAGCTCCTGCTGAAGCTGCTGACGCAGCTGTAGAAGGCGCTGACGCTGCTGCAACTGAAGCTGCTCCTGCTGCTGACGCTGCTGCAACTGAAGCTGCTCCTGCTGCTGCTCCTGCTGCTGGTGAAGCTGCAGACGCTGCGAAAGAAGCTGCGAAGTAATATTCGCGCTTTTTAGCGAAAGCTTTTGAGAAGGGCTGTTCTGCTTGCAGGACGGCCCTTTTCTTTGTCTGCCGTAGACAAGTTGGATGCCGCGCGCGGCGCTCCAACCGCAACATCGCAATAAGGCGTCAGTTCTGGTGGTATGAAGCCACGGCGCGCGATACAAATTGCATGAACGTCATCCGTTGCGGAATCGACGCCGTCGTGCTGCCCATCATCACTGCGACAGCGTAACGTGTGCCATCTGGCGCCGTCATGATCCCGATATCATTATATCCCGTGGATACCGGCGGCAAAACCTGTCCGGTTCCGGTCTTATGCAAAAAGCTCCAGCCCGCCGGCACGCCCGCCTTTAGCCTGTTTGGACCACTTGACGTCCGCGACATGATATCGAGCATGAGACGCGTTGAAGACGCCGACAACAGCTCACCCTTCGCAAGCTTTGCCAAAGCGCGGACAATGGCTTGCGGGCTTGCCCCGTCGATGGGATCATTCAGATAGCGATCAAGCGCCGCCTTGCGAGTCGCCATCGGCACGGCATCGCGCGCAGCATAAAAGCGCCGACCAATTGAATATTCCTGTTTCCAGTCGAGACCCGCAATGCCGCTTTGCAACGCGCGTTCGCCCGGCCCAAAACGGATCGCGCCCAAATTCTTGCGCGCGATAAAAGCGGTTACCGCTTGCGGACCGCCAACGGTGCGCAGCAACGAGTCATTGGCCGTATTGTCACTCGCGCGAATGGACGTCTCCAGCAGGTTGAGGACCGAAACCTCAATACTGCCATTGGCGATCACCTGATCACGGATTGGCTGATGAAAAACCGCCAAATCGTCGCGCGTGATGCGTACTTTCTGGTCCAAACGAAGCTTGCCTTGATCGACCATGTCCAACACGGTGAGCGCAACCCAGGTTTTGGATACGCTTTGTTGGGGAAACAATTCATCCATCCTGCGGCCCAAAATCCATTCACCGCCATCCACGCGCATGATGGCAACGCCAGTCCGTCCCGGAAACAAACGCCATTGATCTTGAATCAGATTTTCAAGGCCGGCAGGCGGTCGCCCAATTGCGGGACGTGCAGGCGCTACAACTGCTGGCACGGCGCGGCTTGGCGCTGGGGCCTGTGCCGTCGGCAGAGCAGGCCCCCGACGCGCTGGCGCGGATACGCACCCCGATAAAACGGACAACAGCGCCAACGAGGCAAGGCCTGCTTGGCCAGCTTTATGCACGCGCTTCTTGGTCGTCGAATTTATGTCAGCCATGAAGCTGCAATAGAGGCCTCGCGGTCGTTCTGTCACCGACAAAGGGTATTTTTGCGACCAATGATTCGATGGCGTCGACGAGAAGAGTGCCGGATCGTTCTGCGGGCAATCTTGGGCAACCTGTTTAACTAGGCTCAGCCACGACCCCGGTACGCGGCAACGCCCTGATCCGGAAGCCACAGCCCCTTGGGCGGCTCCCCTGATTGCCAGAACACATCGATAGGAATTCCGCCGCGCGGATACCAATAGCCGCCGATGCGCAGCCAATGCGGCTTCATTTCGGTGAAAAGCCGCTGCCCGATGCCAACGGTGCAATCTTCGTGGAAAGCGGCGTGGTTGCGGAACGAACCCAAGAAAAGCTTCAGCGACTTTGATTCAACAATGTTTTTGTCGGGCGCATAATCGATGACCAGATGCGCAAAATCGGGTTGCGCAGTGACCGGACATAAAGACGTAAACTCAGGCACGGCAAAGCGGGCGAGATACAGCGTATCGGGGCGCGGATTGGGGACATAATCCAGCTCGGCCTCTTCAGGCGTTTGGGGAAGTGCGCTTTGCGCACCCAGATACATTGGTTTTAGTTCGTCAGT
>CAZCXQ010000254.1:0-3011 GCA_964502655.1 uncultured Sphingorhabdus sp. | reverse complement strand
AAGCTTATCCAGATCAAGCAGAATGCGCTCGTTGCGCAGGTCGCAAAAATTGAGGTTGGCGCGCGTGGTACGTTGGTCAGTTTCCATCAGGACACACCGCCCAATGTCCCAGGGTTGTTGGCCTATGTCGACAAATTGGGCGAGACCGCAAAGCTGCGTCCGGACAGCAAGTTGGTTATCAACCGCATATGGGGCGACCCCGCAGCGCGGCTCAACGGCTGTTTGCAGCTCTCGCGTGGCCTTGCAAATCTTGCCCGTAAAGCAGGCTAAACGAGCTGCAGCGCCATGGCTTTGAACGCTTCGGGGTTCAAGGGCGGCGCGCGCAAATAGCCCTGAAAAAAGTCGCAGCCTTCGGCTTTCAACATTTCGAGCTCTTCTGCCCTCTCGACACCTTCCGCGATAATCAAAAGGCCCAACGCCTTTGCCATCGCGATAATCGCACGCAAGATGATCCTGTCTTTGCTCCCGCCGGCGATATCGGGAGTCATGCCTTTGTCGATTTTAAGATAGTCGAGCGGCAAAGCCTTCAGATAGGCGAGACTTGAATAGCCCGTACCAAAGTCATCAACCGCAATGCGCACGCCGTTGCTGCGCAGCAATTCGAGCTGTCCCGCCGCCAGTTGCACATCGCGGACAAGGCTTTCTTCCGTAAGTTCCAACGTCAGCCGGCTGGCGTCAAAGCCTGCACTGCCCAACAACTGAAGCAAGCGTGCACCGTAATTATCGGTCATTTCCTCAGCGCCCAGATTCACCGCCAGTCGCAGATGTCCAAATGCTGCCGGCCAGTGTGCGGCGATAGCAATCGCTTCCTGCTGAATATGACAAGACAATTCTTCGCGAAGGTCGCAGCGATCAGCCGACGCAAATAAGTCCCCTGCACTAACTTCACCAAGCTCTGGATGGTACATCCGCGCGAGCGCCTCTGCACCGACCAACTTTCCGGACGCGACTTCAAATTGCGGTTGCAGCACGATCGCAATTTGCCCCTCTGCCAACGCTAACCGCATTGCGGCGTCGATTCGGGACCTGTCAGCTATTCCCGGCACCGCAGCGCTGTCCGCAATCGCAAAACGTTTGCCCTTGCGTTCATAAGCCTTCGCAAGCGCTTGAGCAGCGCGATCTGCCAGTTGCTGCCGACTTTCACGTGGTTGGGATAGAGCAATCGCCACACGGGCGTTCACGTGCAACGACATGGAAGCATCGCCGCAATCCGCCGATACCATGTCCAAAAGCGTTTGCGCGGCAAGCTCGATATGCTCTCCGGGATGGTTGCCTTTCACCACCAGCATGAATTCGGGCCCCGAAAGCTTTGCCATGAAGCACACGGGCGAAAGCTGCTGCGCCGCAAATGCGTGCAGACACTCCCCCACCCGGCGGATAACCTTGTCGCCTGCCTCGCGCCCCAACCGGTCATTTATCTGTTTCAGGTCTTTGATGCCCAGCATCAGCACCGTTGTCGGGCCGCCGGGCTCGCCAGCCAACCATTGGCGGACTTCGCGTGCACGGTGCATCGGGAATCTGCGGCGCGATTTTGATTTTCCGGCGATTGTAGACGGGCTGTTCATGTCGCGACCATAGCAGCGAAAAACTTTCCGAACCCTTTCGGCAAATTAATTCAGCTTGGTAGCGCAAGCTTTTCCGCTTACATCGCAAAAATGATCGACGGATTTGGACGCAGTATCGACTATTTACGGATATCGGTGACGGACCGTTGCAATTTCCGTTGCACATATTGCATGCCCGAAATGCAGAGCTTTTTGCCGCATCCCGATTTGCTCAGCTATGATGAAATCGCAACGCTGGTTGCTCGGTTTATAGACCATGGCATTCGCAAAATTCGCCTAACGGGTGGCGAACCGCTGGTGCGCCGTGACATTGCCGTTCTTATCAACGCCCTTGGACAGCATGTGAAAAGCGGCGCGCTTGAAGAGTTGACGATGACGACCAACGGCAGCCGGTTGGAACAATTCGCGCCCATTCTTGCCAGCGCGGGCATGAAACGTATCAATGTAAGCTTGGATACGCTCGATCCGGATCAGTTTAAGACGATCAGCCGCGGGGGAGACCTCGACACGGTATTGAAGGGCATTCACGCTGCGAAAGCCAATGGCCTCGCCATCAAAATCAACATGGTTGCCTTAAAAGGCGAAAATGAAGATGCGCTGATGCCCATGATGGCCTTTTGCGCGGAGCATGGCTTTGATCTCACCCTGATTGAAACAATGCCGCTTGGAACGGGCGTATCGGAACGCGAGGCGCAATATATCTCGCTCGACGCCTTCACCGCGCCCATCCGCCAACATTATGACCTGCATCCGCTGGTGCATAAAAGCGCTGGACCTGCCCGATATTGGCGGGTGGAACCATTGGGTCTGCGCTTGGGCATGATCACGCCAATGAGCCAGAATTTCTGCGATCAATGCAACCGCATCCGCCTTACCACCGATGGCAAAATCTACATGTGCCTTGGGTCAGAGTTGCACGTCGATTTGCGCAAAGCATTGCGCGAAGGGCTGCCTTCCGACGTCGACCATTTGCTTAAGACCGCTTTGCGGCTTAAACCCCAACGCCATGAATTTGAAAACCAATTCGCACAGCCTGACTTGAGGTTGAAGCGACATATGAATGCTACAGGTGGATGACCCAATATACGCAACTTGCGATAATATCCTCGGCGACGCCACAGGCGCGCGAGGCCGAAGCGCAGCTTCGTGAAGTCCATGACTTTGTCTCGCTGGATAATGCCGACGCCGTAATCGTCCTAGGCGGCGATGGCCACATGCTGCAGATTTTGCATCAATTGTTGGAAAGCCGCCGCGACATTCCTGCCTATGGCATGAACTTGGGCACAATCGGCTTCCTGATGAACAGCTGGGATCTGCAAGACCTGCACAGCCGGCTGCACCGCGCGAAGTCCTTCTCTGTTCGTCCCCTGACGGCAGATATTACAACCGTCGGCGGTCAGAAATTTACATTACCCGCGATCAACGAAGTGTCGTTGCTGCGCGAAA
>CAZCXQ010000253.1:0-3086 GCA_964502655.1 uncultured Sphingorhabdus sp. | reverse complement strand
GAAGCAGAATGGCGCGGCCACAAACTGATATAGAAGCCGGCAGAACTGCGTTGCTTGAAGTCGTCGATGACCTTGTTCGCAAACGTGGGTCGGTCGATATTTCCATGACGGATTTGGCCGCCGCGGCGGGTATGTCGCCGTCAAATCTGTATCGCTTTTTCGACAACAAGGAAGCGTTGTTAGAGGCTGTGGCCGAGCGTTTCTTCGCGGAAAAAATCCGCATCATGGTCGAAGTAACTGAGTCCGACTTGCCGGTTCGCGACAAAATGTACCAATATTTCGCCCGGCGCTACTTGGCCTCGGTCGAGCAGTATGAGGCCGAGCCCGAGCTGTTAAAAAGCTATCTGGAAATTGGTCAGCAGCATTTCGAAGTGGTGCGCGGTTACGTGGACCTTGGCGACCATTATCTTGCGATCATCGTGGCCGAAGCAATGGATCAAGGCTATTTCGAAGGCCTGTCTATTGATGAGGCGGTGTCGCTCATCAACCAAATGCTGCATTGCTATACAAACCCAGACGTTCTCTTTTACATCGGGACAACGAAGCTAAGCGTTACCAAATTGGCCATGATTGTGGACGCCGTGTTTCAAGGGCTAGGTAAAAAGATGGCGACGCAATCGGCACCCGGTTCGCACATGAAAATCGTGTCTTAACCGGCCGAATTGGCCTTCAAACTTATCGTCATCACCGCAATGTGACGACGAAGACATATTCGCTTTTACAACATGCCTCCTGTGATTTAAGCAGATGATTAAATTAGGGGGAGCGAATAACGATGCGGGTAGAAAACGCCGTTTTTCCAGGCACGGAGCAGATCACGTCCTTTTTCGGCGGTCCTGAAAATGGACCCTTTGTGATGGTCAACCTTCTGAAATTCAAAGAGACCGCAGAATATGCCGATGGCAGCGACGCTGACCTCAGTGGCGCAAAGGCGTATGCCCGTTATGGCAAGGCTATTCAGGCATGTCTCGCTGCGGTCGATGGCAGGCAGATTTATGCCGGGCCTGTAACGGGCCTGATGATTGGCGAGGTCGAAGAGCTTTGGGACATGGTTGCTTTGGTCGAATACCCTTCACTGGCGGCCATGCAGAAAATGATGTCCTCCCCGGAATATCGGGCGATTGAAGTTCATCGCAAAGCTGGCCTCGCCGGCCAACTCAACATCCGCACAAGCCAGATTGGACGCTGACATTATGAAACCGATTAAAAACCGCATCACCGAATTGCTTGGCGTTGAATATCCGATCATTCAGGCGCCCATGGGCTGGATCGCGCGGGCGCAACTGGCTTCGGCCGTTTCAAACGCCGGTGGACTTGGGATCATTGAAACGTCCTCCGGCCAATTGGAGGAAGTGCGCGCAGAGATCATCAAGATGCGCGAACTGACGGATAAGCCCTTTGGCGTGAACATTGCGCAAGCCTTTGTCCGCGATCCCGGTATCGTAGATTTCGTGGTCGATCAGGGCGTAAAATTCGTCACGACGTCGGCGGGCGACCCGAACAAATATTGCGGTCCGCTAAAGGCTGCGGGGCTAACCGTATTTCACGTTGTGCCGACTTTGGCCGGCGCGTTGAAGGCGATTGAGGCTGGTGTCGACGGCCTGGTCGTCGAAGGCGGCGAGGGCGGCGGGTTTAAAAATCCCAAAGATGTTGCGCTCATGGTCCTGCTGCCGCTCATCCGGAGCAAAGTTGACGTGCCGATCGTCGCCGCTGGCGGAATGGTCTGCGGACGGACGATGGCGGCGGCTTTTGCGCTAGGTGCAGAAGCGGTGCAAATGGGCACGCGGATGGTCAGCGCGGCGGAATCGCCAGTCCATCAAAACTGGAAAGACGCGATCATCAACGCCAAGGAAACCGACACGCTGTTCCTGAACCGCCATGGCCCGGGCCCCGCGTTGCGTGCGTTGCGTACCGACCGGACCGAAAAGCTGGATGTGACGCCATCAGAAAATATTATGGGCGAAATGCGCGGCGTGCTCGATTTGTATTTTGGCGGTGACATGGAGGCTGCGATCGCGCTGTCCGGTCAAGTTGCCGGACGCATTGATACGGTGAAGCCTGCCAAACAAATCATCGACGAAGTCATGGAAGAATTTCACGACGTTATGAACAATATGCGCAACGACTATCTTTAGGAGCCGCTTTGGACCCTGTCCTTGAAGAATTTCTGAGCGATCCGGCGGCGGATGTTTCCGCGCTGCACGATGTTGCGCGGATTAAGGCAATTCTCGAGCAATGCGCACGCGATGGCCGGGCAATCAGCTATTCTGAGTTGCTGCTGAACCTTGGTTTCCGATTTACACGGCCAAAGATGCGCGCGGTGTGCAAGACGTTGGATAAAATTGACCAGATGACGCTTGCCGAAGGTCGACCAGCGCTTGCCGTGCTCGTGGTGCGCGAAGGCGACGGCTTGCCGGGGCAAGGGTGGTGGACCGGGCGCACTGACTATCAAGGCGAATGGACGGGGCCACAGGCGCAAGAGCATATCCGGCAGTTACAGGACGGCATATTTGCATATTGGCAGGGGCGGCCCGTTTGAGCGACGATATCGCCCTTTTGGTCACGGCCTTTGCGCGGCGGGTGTTCGGGGGAACTACCGACGCTGAAAACCTTGTCCGGCTGACAGGCGGCGCCAACATGGAAAGCTGGTCGTTTGATTATGCGGGGCAGGGATATGTGCTTCGGCGGTCTCCATCTGCGGACATGATGGCGGGCAGAACCTATGGCCATGACGTGGAGGCGGCTGTCGTTCGCGCGGCCTTTGCGGCGGGCGTGAAGGCGCCAGAAATACTGGGTGAGGTCAGCGCTGCTGATAATCTCGGAACCGGCTATGTGATGCGCCGTGTGGAAGCAGAGGTTAACCCTGGAAAAATCTTGCCGAACGCTCCGCCGGGATTGTTGAATGATTTTGGACGTGAACTCGCTGCAATCCATGCGGTGCGGTCTGGTACGCTGCCGCAGTTGCCTGAAACCAGCGCGGCGAGCTTGCTGGCCGAGTTGCGGGGGCGGTTCATCACCTTTGGCGGAGATCGCCCGGTGATGGCGCTCGCGTTTAAATGGCTTGAGGACCATTTGCCTTCGCCGGT
>CAZCXQ010000252.1:0-3119 GCA_964502655.1 uncultured Sphingorhabdus sp. | reverse complement strand
TTTCGGCACGATGCTGCCCAAGTCGGGTTTGCCAAACGCCATTTACTTACTTTCTAAGGTTGGCCGCAATTGCGGCGTCACACGTGCTTTTGAAAGCTGCTCATAGGCAAATCCCGCCTTTAATACAGCATGGTCATGCCATTTTGGCCCAATGAAACTTAACCCGACCGGCAGGCCAGCGGACAGGCCCATGGGCACACTCAAATGCGGAAAGCCGGCGACCGCCGGCAATTGGCTTGCGCTTGGCCCCGAAAAGGCATCGCCTTTGCCAAGCGTGGAGAGCCATGCCGGACCGTTGGTCTGGGCGATGATGACATCAATTTTATCGTTGGCAAAAAACTGATCGAGCGCCGCCGAGGCAAGACCGCGTGACGTTGCCAGTGCTTGCAGATAGGCAGGATCGTCTAGCCCCGCTTCCTTATCGGCGGTTTCAAAGGTGTCTTGTCCAAAATACTGCAACTCTGTGGCGGCATTCGCCTTGTTGAACGCAATGACATCGGCAAGCGTTTTATGGGGAACGATGCCTTCGGGTAGGGCTTGCAAATAGGTCGCGAGGTCCGCCTTCAATTCTGTCAGCAGCACCTTGAATTCGCCTTGGCCGATTTTCTGGCGATCGATCTTGCTGCCATCCAGCATGACGACGTCTGCGCCGCCCGCCTTCAATGTGGCAAGGGCGGCATCAAATAATGCGGCGTCGACATTGGGGGCACGCAGGACGCCAATGCGCATGCCTTTTAGCGCATCGACGGAAAGGCCCTTGCTGTAATCGCCGCGCCATGTGTCGGCATCGGCGGTTGCGGCGTCCTGCGGATCGGTGCCGGCCATTGCCGTGAGCATGATGGCGGCATCACGGACCGAACGCGTCATGGGCCCTGCAGTGTCCTGGCTGTGGCTGATCGGCACGATATAGCGGCGCGAGACAAGACCGACGGTGGGTTTGAACCCGACCACGCCGTTGACGCCAGCGGGGCAGGTGATCGACCCATCGGTTTCGGTACCGATGCTGCCTGCCGCAAGGCCCGCAGCGGTTGCCGAACCACTGCCGCTGGACGAGCCGCAGCTGTTGCGGTCAAGCGCGTGTGGATTTTTGGTCAGGCCGCCCACTGCGCTCCACCCGCTGGTGGAGTTATCCGACCGGATATTGGCCCATTCGCTCAAATTGGTTTTTCCAAGAATGACCGCGCCCGCCGCGCGCAGCCGCGCGATCAACGGTGCATCGCGATTGGTGATATTGCCGGCCAAGGCCAATGACCCTGCGGTCGTCGCGATGGGTCCGGCCACTTCGACATTGTCCTTCACCAACACCGGAATACCATGCATTGGCCCCCGATATCTGCCGGCACGCAGTTCCGCATCCATCGCGCGCGCTTGTTCAATCGCATCGGGGAAGGTGGCGATGACCGCATTGAGCATGGGGCCGCTGTCATCCACCGCTGCAATCCGTGCCAGATAGGCCGCCGTAATCGCTTCGCTGTTGAGTGCGCCAGCATCAATGCCATCGGCCAATTGCGACAGGTCGAAACTTTCAATAGGCCCAGCCTTGGCAAGATTGGCGGCGGCCACTTCGGTCGATGGCGGCGTTGCGGCCATTGCGGACACCGACGACGCAAAAGCGACGCAGCTTAAGATGAGGGCAATTTTAAACTTCACGTCGCGTCTCCCTTGGCCAGTTCGGCACCCCGGTCACGTGCGGCGCGCAATGTATCGGTCATCAGTGCGTTCAACGCCGCATCCGCATCCAGTACCGCAAGCCCTGCGGCGGTTGTCCCGCCCGGACTGGTCACGCGCCGCGCCAGATCCGTTGGCGTTTCCGATGCGGTCGCGGCCAAGATCGCTGCGCCCTCGGTCATCGCCAGCGCCAGTTGCGCCGCGACATCACGCGGCAATCCGGCGGCTTCACCACCTTGGGTCAATGCATCAATGAAACGATAGACGAATGCTGGTCCGGACCCGGCAAGCGCCGTGACGGCGTCCATATGCGCTTCTTCGTCGATCCAGATAACCGCACCTAGCGGAGCCAGTAACGATGCCATCTCTGCCCGCTGCTGCGCGTCGTCATGCGGCGCAAAAACACCCAGCGGGGACTTGCCAATCGCGGCGGCCAAATTGGGCATCAGCCGGACGATGCGCGCATCGGGAAAATACCCCGAAAGCGTATTCGTCGTTGTCCCGGCAAGTATGGATATCACCGTCGCGCCGGGGGTGAGGATTCGCGCTATCTCTGGCGCCAGTTCGGCCAAAAGCTGCGGCTTGATACCCAATATGACGACATCAAAGCCCGTATCCAATGCCGCAGACGACCGATGGAGATGGATACCCTCTGGCAGGTTGTCCGCAACCGGATCGATGATGTGGAAGGTGGCGGGCGGGACATTGGCAGCAAGCCAACCGCGCAGCATGGCACCCCCCATATTACCACAGCCATAAAAGCAAATTTTAGAGGGGAAAGCGGACACAATGAAGACCTTGCGACTATTTACGCTGTCGTCATGCCCTATCCTTGCGCCGACGGCAACCGCAGGAACAAGGACAGGCCTTCGGGCGGTGTCGCCGGTGGTGCACTTGCGTGCCGAACCGCATCGGCGCGCGCGCGATTGAGGATGGCGGCTGGCACGCCGGGATCATGAAACACATTGTCCGCTTCGCCAAGCAGCCGCGCCGTGAGCAAAGTAAGGTCGTCGGGATTGGCTGAGAGCAACGCAATCTCAATCAAACGGTCGCCCGTTGGATTTTCGGCCTGCATAATCCAATTGTCGACCGTCGCGTCGTCATGCGTGCCGAACGGGTCTAGCATTCCGCCGGCGGCGAAACCCTGATCCAAGGCGCGTCGGCGCTCCGCTCCGTCGGACCAACGCGCGCGGATTTTGCTGCGGGCGCGGGAAATAGCCTCGGCCAGCGGCCCCAATGTTTCCGGCAACAATGTTTCGATACGCTGGCGAATGGCCTTGGCCATGCCCGCCGATGCGCCGCCGGTGCCGACTGCAATCAACACAGGGGTCCGGTCGACAATCGCGGGCGTGGTAAAATCGCAAATTTCGGGGCGATCGACGACGTTCACCAGCAAGCCGCGGGCTTTCAAATCGTCCGCAGCGGTGCGGGCGTCTTCTTCTTCGGCAATT
>CAZCXQ010000251.1:0-3137 GCA_964502655.1 uncultured Sphingorhabdus sp. | reverse complement strand
GGATGGACGCAAGGCGGCATGGCGGGCGGCATTATGGTGTTTGAGCTTCAGCGAGAAACTATCGGCAAAGCCACGTGCTTCGGCGACTTGGTCAGGCGGCAACAAGCGGCCGGGCATGGGCACTTTGAAATTTTTGCCCGCTTGCGTCGGGGCGTCGGCGGTGAACGCAAGTTCAATCTCCGGCTCATGCGCGAGCGCGCGGGCGGTGCCGGTCAGGACTTGTTTGAACTGTTCAAGTGGAGATTCGTTCGCCATCAATCCGCCACCCGCTTACATACCGCTGCAATGTCTGCTTTCGTCGGCTTCACCGGCGCGCGCAGCGTAAAGACATGCGCCTGCGCGGTGGCCACGCGATCGTCGGTTGTCCGCGCGCCATTTACGACCGCCGCAAAATCCTTGCACACGGCAAGGCTGCGCAAATAATCGCTATGGCCAGCGCCGCCGCCCGATAGGTCGGTGGTATCAATGATGGTAAAGCCGGTTTTGGCAGGCTCTGTCTGATATTTGGTCGTGCTCCCAAAGCAACGCTGCGGCAATCCTTTGGCTTTCAAATCCTTGGCCTCGAACGGACTGAAGCAATAAGGTGATCCCAGCCGCGGATAGCCATGGACGGCGCGCGACACGGCGAGGGCGCGGTCGCTGAGCGAGGCGTAGACGGTTACGCGCCGGTCATTGTTAACGCGGCGGGCGGCCAATACTTCTTCAGCGATATCGCGCTCGAAATCTTCACGGTCAACATCAGGCGACGCCAATATGATATTGGAAATATTGCTGGAATCTGCGTTGCTGGATGTGCGGTCGACATATTCCACGGCAGGGGTCACAAGCCGTGCGCCAAGCGAATGCGAGACAATGACGATTTCCTTGACCCATTCGGCGCGCGCCAATTTGGTCAGGAAGTTCCGGAAATTGCGCTCGTCCCAATACATGTTGGTTTCATCAACGGCGTAGCTCAACAGATTGCCCTGCGATGGCCAGCTATAATGAATAATCGGGCCGTCAAAATTGCTCATCGCGCCAATCTGGACCGCGTCGCGGGCGGTGGTTTGCAATGTTTCGCGATAGCCATGCACATATAAAAGGACGCGGCCCTTGCGCAGGTTCGCGGCATCACGCAAGCCATCCCACCATGCGTCTTCCGGTTGAAACGCAACAGGCACCACCAATTGCTTGTCGCCCTTGGCGGGCTTGATCGTTTCTGGCGGCGAGAACCGGCCAAATCGAACGCGGTCGGCGCGATGGTTGGTCAGTTTAATATTATCGCCGCGGCAATCGGGCAGGCGGCTGGTGACGATGAAATAATCTTTTCCATTGACCGATGCGCTGTCATTTTGCGCCGGGTTACAGCGCGGGTTTTCCGCCAGCACATTGTGGGGAATGTCGCCATATTCGACAGCCACAGTGCAGCCAGCCAGCAGCATCGGCAAAAGGAGAAGGGAAGCTTTGCGCATTATTTCCCTTTAGGATTGGCCGCGCGCCATGCCTTTACCGCGTTTAGTGCGCCGGATACATGCCCCTTCACGCCCAGTTCGGAATAGGCGAACAACACCTTTCCATCCGGTGCAATCACATAGGTCGTGCGGTTCGTGCCGCCCATGACGGGCAGGCTGACCTTATAGTTTTTGATGACCGGTTTGGACGCGATGCCAACGGTGAATTTGTTGCGGCATGCCTCGACCGAAAAACGCTTCAACGTGTCGATATTGTCCGCCGACATGCCAATGATCGATGCGCCATAGGCCGCAAAATCATCGGCTGCTTCGGAAAATTCATGCGCCTCGACGGTGCAGCCCGATGTGAATGCCTTGGGATAGAAATATAAAACGACAGGGCCGCGTTTCAGGGCCTTGTTCAAATTATAGGTGTATACGTCGCCCGCCAAAACAGCCTGCGTGGTGAAATCGGTTGCGCGTGTGCCGGGCTTGAGCGCAGCGAATGCCGGCGATGCGCTAAGTGCGAGCGCCAGAATAAGAGCAGTGCGTTTCATAATATGGTCCCTTCAACGGTGTTTCGGCGAAATGGCCAACGTGCTTACGACTTTCCAACGACGCTTTCGGGCAAATCCTGACCAAAGACGCGCTGATAATATTCGGCGACCAATGCGCGCTCTGCATCGTCACATTTGTTGAGGAACGATAGGCGGAACGCAAAGCCGACATTTTTGAAAATTGCGGTATTTTGGGCCCATGTGATGACGGTGCGTGGGCTCATCACGGTCGAAATATCGCCATTGATAAAGCCCTGACGCGTCATTTCGGCGACCTTGACCATGTTGGCGACGGTCGCGGCGTCGGTGCCCGATGCCTTGGCCAAAACGATTTCGCTTTCGACCTGCGCGGGCAGATAGTTCAGGCCAACAACAATGTTCCAGCGGTCCATCTGACCCTGGTTGATCGCTTGCGTGCCGTGATACAGCCCGCTTGTATCGCCAAGGCCAACGGTGTTGGCGGTTGCGAACAGGCGGAAATATGGGTTCGGGCGAATGACGCGGTTCTGGTCGAGCAATGTTAGCTTGCCCTCGGTTTCCAACACGCGCTGGATCACGAACATCACGTCCGGACGGCCGGCGTCATATTCGTCGAACACCAAAGCGGTGGGTGTCTGCAGTGCCCAAGGCAACAGGCCTTCACGGAATTCTGTAACTTGCTGTCCATCGCGCAGAACGATCGCATCGCGGCCGATAAGGTCGATACGGCTGATATGCGCGTCAAGGTTGATGCGGATGCACGGCCATTTCAAACGCGCGGCCACCTGTTCGATATGCGTCGATTTACCTGTGCCATGATATCCCTGAACCATTACGCGGCGGTTATGGGCAAAGCCGGCAAGGATCGCGAGCGTGGTGTCGGGGTCAAAGACATAGCTGTCGTCGGTGTCGGGAACGCGCTCATCGGCAACGGAAAAGGCAGGACATTCCATATCGACATCGATGCCGAACATTTCGCGCACGCTGACGGTTTTGTCAGGGGCAGCTAGAATGGTCGTGTCGCTGCTGTTGGGCTGGATATTTGGAATGTCAGTCATGTCGTTCTCGTCAAATAAATGCGGGCGATGTTTTAAGGTGAGTATAGGAATCAATCACTTCTTGCAAAGCCTTTTCATAAGACCGGTTGCCGCCATTTTTATCAGGATGATAG
>CAZCXQ010000250.1:2609-3142 GCA_964502655.1 uncultured Sphingorhabdus sp. | reverse complement strand
CGCATCATGACCGATGGGCCTTTTTCATGCGCGTCAACGCGGACAGTCATGTAACGAATGATGTCTTCGTTCATACGTGTCTGACGCTCGAGCTCGGCGATGGTGTCGCCATTAGCTTCGATGTCGAGCATTACGAAATGCGCTTTGCGGTTTTTCTGAATCTTGTAAGTCAATGTGCGAAGACCCCAAGTTTCGGTCTTTACGACCTTACCTTTATTGTCTTCCACAATCTTGGTGGCAACTTCTGCCAGCGCATCAACCTGGGCCTGTGAAAGGTCCTGACGCGCCAAAAATACATGCTCGTAGTTTGGCATGGGCGTTTCCTTGTTCCTACCGATCGCTGACGCAGCACCATGCATACGCCCCTCCGGCTTTCTTCGATTCCACAAGGGTTACCCCAAGCGAAGTGGCGCACTTAGGTGGGATTTAAGCAGAATGCAAGCGATTCGCCGGGATGCCGCGACGTCGCGTTATCACTAGGCGCCAAGCCGCGCCAAAACATCCGCCGCAAACGCGCTCAACGTATCATCCCG
>CAZCXQ010000250.1:0-2599 GCA_964502655.1 uncultured Sphingorhabdus sp. | reverse complement strand
CCCGCGCGCCCATGATGACAATCCGGTCGCCGGGCTGCGCGAGATCGACCATGCGGTTGCCGCAACCTTCGCGCGCCGGGATATATTCGGCATTTTGGCCAGCTGCAGTGACAGCGTCGGTGATGCTTTGGCTGCCGATGCTTTTGTCTACCGTGCCGCCAAAATAGACGGGATCGCACAGGATGAGGTGATCGTCCTTACCAAGCATGCCTGCAAAAACGCCCGCCAATTCAGCGCCCATCACGCGGATCGGGCCGTAGCCATGCGGTTGAAAGAAGGCGATGATCCGGCCCGGGAAGGCTTTGAGTGTTGCAAGCGTTGCGGCGATCTTGTCGGGGTTGTGGCCGAAATCGTCGATGACAGTGATGTCGTTTGCGGTGCCGACAATGTCGAAGCGGCGGGCGAGGCCATTGAAACGTTCTATCGCGCGAACAGCCTTAGCAACGGTCACGCCGAGCGCGGTCGCGGCGGCGATGGCGGCCAGTGCGTTGGCGATATTGTGGCGACCGGGAACGATGAGCGCGACGTCATGGGTATCGCCCATTGCGTGGAGCGTGAAACGGCTGCCCAGCGGCAGGTCCACAATATCGGTCGCGCGGAAATCAGCCTGCGCTGAAAAGCCGAAGCTGATGGCCCCTGCCAGCGCCAAGGGCTTAATGAGCGCCGCAGTCTCCGCGTCATCGGCGTTCCACACGCTTGTCTTTGCTTTTTTGGCAAAGTCACCGAACAGCTGGCGTAATTCTTCAAGGCTTTTATGGTCGAGGCTGACATTGTTGAGCACGGCGACTTCGGGAGCGAACAAGGCGATAGAGCCATCGCTTTCGTCGACCTCCGAAACAAAAACGTCTCCCTGCCCCACGCGTGCGCTGGCAAAAGGCGCATCATCGGCGACGAAATTTTTCATCACCGCGCCGTTCATGATGGTCGGGTCCAGCCCTGCATCGGTCAATATCCAGCCGATCATGCCCGTGACGGTCGACTTTCCGCTGGTCCCGCCAACGGCAACGCTGCGCGGCGCATTATTGAACAAATCCGCGAGCAGCTCAGCGCGCGTCATGCGGGCGCAGCCCAAGGCATTCGCCTTGGCAACATCAGGCACGCTGTCTTCGATTGCGGCCGACGCAATCAGAATTTGGTCACCGCTGATGAGGCCACTGCCATCCTGCGCAAACAGGTCGATGCCAAGGCTTTGTAACCATTCAAACTTGGCGCCTAAGCGGCCCTGATCCAACGCGCGGTCCGACCCGGCAACGGTTGCGCCTGCATCGCGAACGATATTCGCCAAGGGCAACATGCCCGAACCGCCAATGCCACAGAAGAAATAGGATTTGTTTTTGTGCATAAGCGTCGGTTATTGGGTAGGAAGGGTTTTGGCAATGGCAAGCGAAGGTAACCGCAGTCCTGGGCAGCAGTCGCGTCGCGGCTGCGCCCGTCAAAGGACGGTTATCAGCGGAAAAACACCCTTCGACTTTTCGCCAGCGCTTGCGCGCTGACGGCTCAGGGCTACGGTGTGGGGATGGAAGGTTTTTCATGAAAATCGGGATATGCGCACCGTCGACGCCCTTTACGCGTGAAGACGCTGCACGCGTTTCGGCGCTTGCCGCAACATCACATCCGAGCGCGGAGCTTTACTTTCATGATCAATGCTTTGCCGAGGCGGGGCATTTCGCGGGTTCGGATGACGAACGGCGCGACGCTTTTGTGGAGATTGCCAATGACCCCAGCTTTGATGCGGTCTGGTTTGTCCGTGGCGGATATGGCGCATGCCGGATCGCGGAAGACGCCGTCGCGGCTCTAAAACCCGCCGCGACTGACAAGATATATATGGGCTATAGCGATGCCGGCAATTTGCTCGGCGCTTTATATGGCGCGGGCATTGGCCGCGTGTGCCATGGCCCCATGCCTGCGGACATACGCCGCGCAGGCGGCGAAGCAGCCGTAACCCGTGCGCTTGACTGGATCGTGCACCAATCGCCGCACGCGCTTGAGCCGCACGTGCAGACCGGTGAAAAACATGCTGCGTTCAACCTGATGACGCTGGCCATGATGGCCGGAACACCATTGATGCCCGACCTAAATGGCCATGTGCTGATGGTCGAGGAAGTCAGCGAATATCTGTACGGATTTGACCGGGCCTTTTTCAATGTCAGCACCCATCTGCAATCGGCTGGACTCGCCGGCTTGCGGCTTGGCCGCGTCAGCGATGTGCCCGAAAATGACCGGCCATTTGGCGAAGGTGCAGAAGATATTGCCCGGCGCTGGTGTGCAAAGACGGGCATAAACTATCTCGGCCGCGCGGACATCGGCCATGACGCCGATAACCGCATCGTGCCGTTCGGGCTTGCAACATCCAGCGCCGCGCCATAGGCGATTTGGCACAAACACGGACTAACGGGAGCGAACATGCGCGCATTTATATTTCCAGGACAAGGCAGCCAGGCGGTTGGCATGGGCAAAGCGCTCGCCGACGCCAGCCCCACCGCCCGCGCGGTGTTTCAGGAAGTCGACGAAGCGCTTGGCCACCATCTGTTCCGGTTGATGTGTGATGGCCCCGAAAGCGAGCTTACGCTGACCGAAAATGCCCAGCCTGCGATTATGG
>CAZCXQ010000249.1:0-3143 GCA_964502655.1 uncultured Sphingorhabdus sp. | reverse complement strand
TCAACTCGGTCCACTCGGTTGGGGTTAATGCTGGCTTGTAGTTTTTGCCTTTAACGATGCTTTTCTCAAACGCGTCTTTGCGGGACCGCGACAGCGGGTGGCTGGACATATATCCGGCTATGCCATTGTCCGATGTGCTGGAATTGGCGCTGCCATCCATTTTGGAAAGCCGGTCAAAGAATGACGCGGTGCCGATGGGTGAGATATTGGCACCGCCAAGCGCTTTCATCGAATGCGCATCGGCTTCCGCTTCGGACGCGCGGCTGTAGCTCATGGACAGCATGTTATTGACCAGCGCACCGCTATTGCCATCAATACCACCCAGAACGACCGCAAGGCCCATTTGCCGAAGCAAAGCCTGCATGACATGTTTTTCACGGACATGGCCGATTTCATGCGCCAATACGCCAGCCACCTCATCGGGCGAGCGCGCCTGTTTGACGAGGCCGTCGAACAGGATGACCTTACCACCGGGCAGCGCCACCGCATTTATCATGTCAATTTTGGCGACCTCGACCTGCAAGTCGTCCGGATTGGCACCGAGCGACGCGACGAGCTTTTTCAACGCTGCGTCTCCGGCAGGCGTGCTGCAAAACCGACCGCCAAAATCGCCCACAAGCGCATCGCCAAGCTTTTCGTCGACGCTGGAGGGAATCAGTGGAGCCAGCCATTGCGGGCTCAAAAGAACGACGGCGACCGCCGCGGCGCTGGCCAAGGTGAAGGCGGCTGCCGCTTTTCCAAAGCCAAGCCTGTCAACCCAGCCACCATAATTGCGCCGTGCGGGCAGCATGGCCGATAGGTCGGATGGCACCGGACCGGAGAGCATCAAACGCCATCCGTCCGCCTCCTTTAATCCATAGACGTCGGCATCATCCTTGTGCGTGACATATTCCACATCGGAAAATGCGAACGGGCCATGTCGCCGTTCGGTTTCCAACAAAAAGAATTGCCTACCAATGATTTGCACCTCGACCTTGCGGCGGACGGCGTTTTTGCCGTCATAATGCCACGCGTCGAAAAAGGCAGACATGGGCTAAATCGCCCCCACATCAAATGCGTCGAGCAAGCCTTCGCCATGCTTTGCAACCACGGTTTCCGACTGGGTCAGATCGTCGATATTGATCTCGCCATAGGCTTCCATATGGTCAACGAAGAATTTCCAGTTGCGGTACGGCATGAAGATATAGCCAATGCCCAAGGTGCAGATGACAATCGCCATGTTGGCGAGGAAAAACAGGATCCAGTCCGGTGCCCGTGCGCGGAAGTCAAATTCCAGATTGTGTAAACGCAGGCCACCCACCGCGAGGCGGAAATATTTGCTGTAATAGGCAAGCGCCGCGAGCGGGAGGAAGATATATAATGAGAGGACAACGATGATCGCAAATATCGCACCAATCGCAATGCCCGTGCTTCCAAGAGTGTCGGGTGTACCGCCCGATGCCCTACTGCTGATCCCAAAAACCACTCCGCCGACGAAGACCAAAAACGGCACGAGGTAGAATAGCAAATAACGCTTCATCAGCGGTTTCCACTCGGCCGTTGCTGAAAAGCGATGCGGGCCGAAGCTCATGGCGTTCCAGCGGTCATTCCAAAGCGAAATCATCGACCATGGCACGCCCAAGAAAATGGGGAGCCAACCCACGACGCTTTTCCACATATAGGCGAGGCCATATTGAAGGCCGGGTTCGTCGCTGCCCCCTCTGATACCGCGCCAATAGGTCCGGCTCAGCCGATACCGCAGCGCACGGAAATATGCGACGCCCGTCAGGTAAAACAGCAGCAGGAACATCATCAGGCCTACAGTCCCGGCGATGGCTGCCTCTCCACGGAAAATCAGGCCCTGTAATATTAACTGAATGACGACGAAGGGTAAGCCGATCAAAAGGAACGCCATGATGAAGCCGACAAAAAGCTCAATGCCTTTGCCCGTCCATTCCAGACGTTCATCAATGAACTCCGTCTTGCTCCACAGATATTCGCGTTCGCGGGTGGTTGCCCAAAACCGATATATACCAAGCGTGACAATGGTCAGCAAAAGGTTGGGAAAGGCGATGCGGGCAAATTCCAGCCAACTGCCATGGAAACGGAATGCACTATGCCGTTGAGATAGGTCGTCGTTCATGAAATTGTGGCCCCCAAAATTTCACACAAGATGTGCGAAAGTGAAAAGCCTTGTCAAGAAAAGCCATGTAAAAAGGCTATGCGTATCGATGAAGGCATCCTCCCCATCGTATGTCGACGGGGAGGATTTGATATTTACTTGACGGTAACCGTCACTGCACGGCGGTTTTGCGCCCATGCTTGTTCGTCCGAACCCAAAGCCGATGGGCGTTCTTTGCCATAGCTGACGGTTTCAATGCGGCTTGCGTCGACACCGATTGAGATCAGGTAATTTTTGGCAGAATTGGCGCGGCGTTCGCCAAGCGCGAGGTTGTAGTCGCGCGTTCCGCGTTCGTCGGCATGACCTTCCACGGTGATGCGGGTATTGGGATAGCGCGCAAGCCATTGCGCCTGACGCTGCAACGTCGCCTGATCTTCGGCATCCACATTGAAGCGATCGGTTTCAAACAAGATGCGGTCGCCAAATTGGCCCACTTGCTGAAGGAAATCTTCCTGACTGCCCGGAACGATCTGGCCAGCACCGGCATTCGGGTCTGTCTGGGTCTGGCCATAATCGGTACCTTCGGCCGCAGGTGGCAGCTGCTCGACCTTTTTCTTCCCGCAGCCTGCAACGAGCGCGGTCGATGCCAGCAATATGGCGGCCATCTTGATAGTGTTGGTCTTCATGGTCTTCTCCTTCGGCTTGTCCCGCATGTGTAAACGGAAATTATATCAGAAATATGATCTAAACGCACTTACGGCAATACAGGTCCCCATGCGGGGTCCGAACCGTCAACCGGCGTCGGCAATTGGCGCTCGTTCGATCCTGTAAGATCGACTTGCCAGATACTGGTTTTGCCGCTGCCCTTCGCCGTGCGGAAAAACTGGATGACACGGCCATTTGGCGCCCATGTCGGGGCCTCGTCCTGCCAGCTGTCGGTCAACAGCCGTTCGCCCGAACCATCGGGGCGCATTGTGCCGACGCGGAAGTCGCCCGCAATGCGGGTATACGCAATCAGGTCCGCACGCGGGCTCCATTCGGG
>CAZCXQ010000248.1:1700-3148 GCA_964502655.1 uncultured Sphingorhabdus sp. | reverse complement strand
TGTGCCATCAATTGCGGGATCTGCGGTCCAGCCGCCACCACGACAGCGTCACAGCCATAAGTGGCGTTCGCAGTCTTCACGGCCGTCACCTTGCCACCAGCGGTTTCGAAACCGGTTACCGGGCTGTGCTGAACGATTTTTCCGCCCAGATCCTGCAGAGCCCAAGCATAAGCCTGCACACTGCGCTGCGGGTTGGCATGCCCGCCAAATTTATAATGCACACCGCCAAAACAATTATCGCCTGCCAACGGCACGGCCTCTTGCACTTGCTTGACGTCCAGCAATTCCACCGGATGATTAAGCCGCGTGTGCCGTTCGGCAATGAAACGATATTGTTCCCACTGCCGTTCGGTCATCGCAATCAGGATGCGGCCTTTCTGGTGCTCGGTCGGATAGCCAAGCAATTCGTCCATTTGCGGCCAAAGGCGCTGCTCTTCGTCAAACAACGGGCTCGAATAATGCGATGCACCGCCGCCATTACGTCCGGAGGCTTCCCAACCGACGATGAACTTGTCGAGTACCGTGACCTTGACCCCCGAACGCGCGAGCCACCAGCCCGCACTCAGACCCGTAACGCCGCCGCCGACGATGACAACTTCCGAACCGCTCATGTGTACATCCCCGTGTAAAGCATCTGGCGATGCTCATCCTGATAAGGCGTGTTGATATCCTCAACCGGCACCCATTGGGTCGGGATGCCAAACCAGACATCCCATGCAGCGTCCATTTCCGCAGGCTCATCCCATTCAGCGAGGATTTTAAGCGGCAGCGGACGAACCGGGGCACGGTGGCTGGCGAGCGGGATTGAACCAAATGGCTTGTCCGCCTCAATCGCCAGCAGCATCGCAACTTGATCGCGGCAACGGCGACCTTGGCACACGCCCATGCCTGCGCGCGTCAGACGCTTGATCTGGTCTGGATTGGCCGGGCCGTCCTGAAGCAAAGTGTCCAGCGAACGGGCACACATCGCCGCCGGGCGCGACAGGTAATTTGGTGGCTGCACGCCAATCAAATCGGCGCGCGTGACTTCTTCGCACTGGCAAATGATCGTGTCATCGGCGCTGATGTCAGATAGCGCGCGCATCCAGTCCATACGGTAAGCGATATGGTCAAAACCGCTATCCGCAAGCCCCGCACAATCGCCCACGGCTATGACCGAAGGTTCGCCGGCCGGAATGTAACCGCCCCGTGTGGCGTTAAGCGCACGCGGGCCGTGCATCGCATCCACCAGTTCAATGGACGGGATCAGGCCAATAGCGACGCAGATGGTGTCACATGCGATCACGTCTCCGGTTGATAGCGTAGCGCTTTCAATGCCGTTGATGCCGCCTGTTGCCGATGTAATGGTCTGTCCGCAGTGGATGGCGATGCCCGCGGCTGCGACCTTGGCGACCAGTTCGGCATTCCCTTGCGGTGCATCGCGGACTTCAATCAGGCCAACCACGTCG
>CAZCXQ010000248.1:0-1690 GCA_964502655.1 uncultured Sphingorhabdus sp. | reverse complement strand
AACAGAGCGGTTTCAAGCGCGAGATCATGCGAGCCCAAGACCAAAATGCGCTGTCCGGCAAATGCCTCATAACGGGTAAGCAGCATTTGAAGCGCTGCCGCGCCCATGACGCCGGGCTGGTTCCAACCGGGGAAAGACATCGCCAAATCGCGTGCGCCGGTCGCGAGCACAATTTTATCAAAACCGACCAACCATGATCGTTCGGAATCGGCGAGGCCGACAACTTGCTGCGGCAGGCTGGCGACGCCGGGACCATTGCGGTAAACACCCCATGCCGTTGTACCGAGCAACAATTCGACGCCGGCATCCATTGCGGTTTCAAGCGCGGGCATGCTCATGAAGATAGCCTCAAGCATGCGGTCTGTATTCTGGGTCGCTGCGGTCATCCGCCCGCCAAAATATAGCGGTATATCATTGCCCATCAACGCGCCCGAAACGGGGTTTTCATCGACAAGCAGCACTTTTGCTCCGGCTTTGGCCGCGTCGATCGCCGCCGCGATGCCGCTTGGCCCCGCGCCAACAACAACAATATCATAATGCGTTTCAGGAGCGCTGCGCGTTCCATTTATCGCGCATAAATCGGTTCCGGTAAAATTCAGTTCCATTACACCGCCTCCAGCGCTTGGCGCAAATCGCCTATTAAATCGTCAACATGTTCCAACCCGACAGACAGTCGGATCGTGCCATCGGTAATACCGCCTGCCAGCCGCTGCTCGGGGGTGAGCGCATAATGCGTCGTGCTCGCCGAATGGCAGATTAAAGTTTCCGACCCACCCAGACTGACCGCTAGCTTAAGCAGCTTTAAACGGTCAAGCATACGGAAGGCCTCTGCCTCACCGCCGTGCAGGTGGAACGAGAATGTCGAACCGGCTGCCTTGCACTGCCGCTCATAGACCGCGCGCCGACGTGTGCCGGGTTCAAGGAAACCCAAATAGGTCACACCCGCGACCTTGGGATGATCGCGCAGAAATTCGGCAACACCGCGCGCGTTTTGCATCGCACGCTCGGTGCGCACCGCGACCGATTCCAACGAACGCAGCACCAGCCATGACGTGTAAGGATCGAGGTGATTGCCCCATGTCGTGCGCTGCATGCGCAGATAGTCGATCAATTCCTTGCGACCGGAAATCCCGCCTGCCAGCAGATCACTATGCCCACCGCAATATTTTGTCAGCGACGTCATGCACAGGTCGACACCATGTTCGATGGGCCGCTGCGCAAATGGCCCGAGCAAAGTGTTGTCGACCACCACCAGCGGCCGGTGGCCTTGCTTGGCTCCCACTTCGTCCGCAATCCGTACCATCAGATCAAGATCAACCACGGCTGCGGTCGGGTTGGCCGGTGTCTCGGCGATGATAAGCTTCAACGGACCCTTGGCCATCGCTTCATCAGCCGCTTTGCGGACATCATCTTCGTCCGTGCCATCGGTATAGGCGGCTGCATGTGATCCGAATTGCGCCATGATGCTGTTGTAGAGCATATCGACGCCGCCATAGATCGGGCGGCCATGCAACACGCTGTCGCCGGGGCGGACATAGGCCAGCGCAATGCTTGAATGCGCGGCCATGCCGCTGGAATATGCAACCGCTTCCTCTGCGCCATCGATTGCCGCCAGGCGTTTTTCGAGGAAGTCCAAGCCTGGATGCCCCAACCGCGAATATATGTGGTTGGTTTCGCCCACCAGCGGCCC
>CAZCXQ010000247.1:0-3175 GCA_964502655.1 uncultured Sphingorhabdus sp. | reverse complement strand
AATGATCGGGCGAAACTCTTCGGTCAGCTCTTCTTTATTCAGCGACGCCGCCGCTTCGGGGTCCACACGTTCCAAAAGGCGCGGTAAAACCTGTTCTTTGATTTTGTGGACCGAAGCTTCAAAGCCTTGGGGGCCTTCATCGACGGGTGTAGTGTTGTTTGCACGGTCTGACAGGCGCGACATGGCTTCCTGCATTGCCGTCTGTGGAGCATTACTGCCGCTGGGTAAATCTACCGTTTCAATAGGTGGAAATTGTTCGCCTCCACCCGTCGTTTGGGGATAATCTGGTTGCTGCGCAATCGCTGGCCCACCGCCTGTCATGGGACGCGCGACGCCAAATGATGGGCGCCCCGCAGACAAGACTGGTTTTTTCCCAAATGCGCTCACGCTATCCCGCTCCGATATTCTATGGACTAAGGAATTCGGGCTACCGACAAATGGTGAATAAATCGGTAATGGACGACATGGTTTGCTCTGCCAGACACAGATTTCTCCCGCTTTCCATTCTTGGCAAACACTTTTAAGAGAACGCGCTAATTGAAGGAAATCCAGTGCATGCATCGTCGGCCCGATCGGGTCTTTTATATGCCGTTTGCGGCTTTGCTCTTTTGTCCGCTGGTGACGCTGTTATCAAATCGATTGCCGGTGCCTGGCCCGGTACTGCCGTGGCGGCGCTGCGCTATTCGATCGGTGCGCTGGGCTTGGGCACATTGTTGTACCTCAAGGAAGGCAGGCAGGGATTTGCTTTGCCCATGCCCAAAGTTCAGATCCTGCGCGGATTTGCTGTGGCTATGGCAACCATCTGTTTCTTTTTGTCGATCTTCGTCATGCCATTGGCTGAGGCTACGGCAATTGGTTTTACAAGCCCGATGATCACGGCAGTGTTGAGCGCCATTTTTCTGCACGAACGGACGAATGTGACCAAATGGATGGCGACAGTTTTGGCGTTTGGCGGCGTTCTTCTCATCATGCGACCCAATGTTGCCGAACTGGGTTGGGTTGCTTTGTTGCCGCTCGCAGCTGCCATGTCGATGGCGCTTTTGATGATTGGCAACCGCGCCGTCGCTGGGGCAGGCACACCGATTTTGATGCAATTTCTGGTCGCGTCACTTGCGGTGCCATTCATCCTGACAGCAGCGGTTTTGGGTCATTTTTCGGGCGTTGCGGCATTGCATATAGGCGTGCCGGACTGGACCATCGTGGCGCGATGTGCCGTCGTTGCGGTCACCGCTAGCTTTGCGCATTGGTTGATTTTTATGGCAACAACCCGCGCGTCGGCCGCTGACATCGCGCCGATGACATATGTCCAGTTGTTGATGGCACTCGCGCTCGGCATATTGGTTTTTGGCGATTGGCCAGACATGACATCGCTTGCCGGGTCTGCGATCATTATCGCCAGCGGGCTTCTTTTGTGGCGCACATCGCGCACATAGTTCCACCGCAATCGCCTGCAATATGGTTAGCAACACGGCTGCTGCAAATTAGGAAAAGACTTGGTCAAAACGGGCTGCTATCGCTCCGCCATGTCAGACCAAAAGCATCTCTATCTCGTCGATGGCTCCGCCTATATTTTCCGTGCCTATCACCGGCTGCCGCCGCTCACCAATAAACATGGCGAGCCGGTCGGTGCGGTATATGGCTATACGACCATGTTGTGGAAACTGGCGGACGACCTCAATCAAGCGGATGGTCCAACGCATATGGCTGTGGTCCTCGATAAATCGAGCCAGTCATTCCGCAACCGTATCTATGACCAATATAAGGCGCACAGACCCGATCCGCCTGAGGATTTAAGACCCCAATTCCCGATGATCCGGGATGCGACGCGCGCGTTCTCCTTGCCGCTTGTCGAAGAGGATGATGTCGAGGCTGATGACATGATTGCAAGCTATGCGCGCGCTGCCTGCGCCGCCGGCTGGCATGTAACCATCGTCAGCAGCGACAAGGACCTGATGCAGTTGGTGGAACCGTGCATCGACATGTTCGACACGATGAAAAACGAACGCATCCGCGCCGAGGAAGTATACGAAAAATTTGGTGTCGAACCCGACAGAGTTGGCGATGTACTGGCGCTGATGGGCGATAGCGTCGACAATGTGCCGGGTGTCCCGGGCGTCGGGCCAAAGACCGCGACAAAGCTTATTCAGGAATTTGGTGACCTCGAAAGCGTCTTGGCCGCCGCGCCTTCGATGAAGCCGTCCAAAATGCGTGATAATTTGATTGAGCATGCGGAAAAGGCGCGTCTGTCCAAAGTGCTGGTGACGTTGAAAGACGATTGCCCGCTGCCCATCGCGATTGAAGACATGACGTTGGGGGCAATTCCCGAAGAGCCGCTCGTTGCGTTTTTGGAGCATCATGGGTTCAACTCGCTTTTGAAACGCATCGGCCATGTCGCAAATACCGCTGCCGCCAATAAGGCGATTGCCGGTAACCCGAAGGCCGCAAGCAAGGGCGATGGTCCCGTGTCCGCGCCGACAGCGGGGACAGCCGCGTTGCCGCCTGCCATGCCCAAAATTGATGTGTCGACCTATGAATGCGTCACGGATGTCGCTCGGCTGGACCATTGGATTTCCCGCGCCCGTGAAACAGGGACTTTGGGTTTCGACACCGAAACAGACAGCTTGCAAGCGGCGAGCGCCAATCTTGTGGGCTTCAGCCTAGCGGTCGCACCGGGGGAGGCATGTTATGTCCCGCTGGCACATGGCGGCACCGATATGTTCGCGGAAAAACCGGTTCAGATAGCATTGGACGTCGCGTTGGAACGGTTGCGTCCACTGCTCAGCGATCCAAGCGTGCTGAAAATTGGCCAGAATCTGAAATATGACATGTCGGTGTTGGCGCGGCATGATGTGCACATAACGCCCTATGATGACACGATGGTCATGAGCTTTGCCTTGGATGCGGGTCGCCAACTGCATGGCATGGATGAACTCGCCAAAACGCATTTGGGGCATGAATGCATCTCTTATAAAAGCGTCACCGGAACGGGCAAAAGCCAGATTGGGTTTGCCGCCGTCCCGCTGTCGGACGCGACATGTTATGCGGCGGAAGATGCCGATGTGACGTTGCGGCTGTGGCATCATCTAAAGTTACGGATGAGCCCTGAAAAAGTGACCAGCGTTTATGAACTGGTGGATCGTCCGCTCGTGCCCGTCCTGTTGCAAATGGAATGCTT
>CAZCXQ010000246.1:0-3180 GCA_964502655.1 uncultured Sphingorhabdus sp. | reverse complement strand
GGGCGATGTTTTAAGGTGCGTATAGGCAGCAATGACGTCTTGCAAAGCCTTTTCATAAGACCGGTTGCCGCCATTTTTATCAGGATGATAGGCGCGGACCTTGGCCGAATAGGCGCTGCGTAAGGCGCGCCTATCCGCATCCTCGCCAAGCCCTAGCGTCTTGAGCGCTTTGCGGTCCTCAGGCGACAGGAATTGCCCGTCGGCGCGTTCCTTGGGCATGCGTGATCGGAAGCGTGTGGATATGGCATCCAACGGGTCTTTGAAGTCCGCCCATTTGGGCGGCGAATCGACACTGCCGCTGGCGCGAAAGGCACGGGTTTCGCTTGGCCAGACGTTGATGGGGCTTTGCGCTTCCATGATTTCTTCGGCGGTCATGCCCGCGAACCAGTTATAGTCTGCGTTAAACTGCCGCACATGTTCAAGGCACAGATATTGATAGTCGCCGGGGCCATTGGCTGATGCCCGCTGGCCATGCGGGTCAGGCGCGCGAAACTCGCCTGCCTCACGGCATTGCGGATGCGCGCAATGCCGCTGTGCACCGCGAACGCGGCCGTGAAATCGGTCAAAGGGCTGCCGCGAATCCATAATTCCCCTTGGCGAAAAACTGCGGATATGGGAATACAGAGCTTATGGAAAAAGGCCCTGCACATATTGAAATGGAAACGCTGCTGACGGCGGCATTTGCGCCCACACATCTCGCGGTCATCAACGACAGCGCAAAACACCATGGCCATAGCGGTGACGATGGTTCGGGTGAATCGCACTTCACCGTGGAAATAGAGAGCGCGGCGTTTGCGGGCGTATCCCGCCTGATGCGGCAGCGGATGGTGAACAAGGCGCTGGGGGATATTCCGGGAACGCGCGTCCACGCGCTGGCGATCAAGGCTAGTGCACCGGGCGAATAGCCGCTAGCCTCAAGTACAAACGAAACGATGGTCCAATGCGGGAGAGACGAAAATGCCAAAGCTGACCTATGCCGTTCTGATCGCCGGCCTATGCGCGTCATCAGCGCTTGCAGCCGAAACGACCGTCAATCGTCCCAAAGTGTATAGCGACATCGTTGCGTGCCGTGCCTTGGCAGATGCCGCTGCGCGCTTGGAATGCTTCGACGCCGCCAGCAAGTCGTTGGAAGAGGCAACCGAACGCCGGCAGGTCGTGTTGCTTGATCAAGGCGAAGTGCGCAAGACCAAGCGGTCGTTATTCGGTTTCTCTTTACCCAAAATTCCGTTCTTCGGCGAAAGCGACGCGGAGCAGGACGAAGAGTTCAAGCAAGTCGAAGGCGAGCTTCAAGCTGTTCAAGCACTGGGCAATGGCCGATATCAGTTTACGGTAAAAGACGCTGGCACATGGCAAACCACCGAAACAAGCTGGGCCATTCTGAAAAACGGGCAAAAGTTTAAAATTAAGCGTGGTGCGGTTGGCAGCTATATGCTTGTCGTTAACAATAGCGGCATTCGCGTTAAGCGGGTTAACTAGGCCAGTTCTGCGAATATTATCCCGTATGGCCTATTGTCGTGTTGTTTCGCGTCAGTGCACATTTTTTGCAAACAACATGGATGTCTTTGCATTTAGAGCGAAGCGCGGTCCAACATCTATCGCAATTCTATAAGGCACAACATCATGACTGAACTAAAGCATCACCGTTTATCCCTTTCAACCGGGATTGAAATGGATGCGTTTACGGCGGGTGATCCTGCCAATCCTGCGATCATATTTTTGCACGGGTTTCCGGAATCGCACCGCACATGGCGGCACCAGATGGCCCATTTTTCGGACCGGTTTTTCTGCATCGCGCCCGATCAGCGTGGCTATCGCAATTCATCAAAGCCGCAAAATGTCGATGCTTATACGGCGGACAAGTTGACCGCGGATATCTTTGCCTTGGCCGACGCGCTTGGCATCCATAATTTCATCATTGCGGGTCATGATTGGGGCGGCGCGATTGCATGGAGTGTTGCGCTCAATGGTCAACCGGGCGGACCCAACCCTGCATGGGCAGGCCGCGTGACGCGGGCCATCATCGCGAATGCGCCGCATCCCTATCTGTTCCAGCGGCTGATGATCAACGACATGCAACAGCGGGCGGCCAGCCAATATATCCGTGCGTTCCGCGACCCCGCAAATGATGCTGTGGTGCGTGAGGCTGGGCTGACAGGCTTGCTGCTGAAGACAATTAGCTGGGATAAACCAAGCGCAATGGAACCCGAAGAGCGGGCTGCGTTGCTGAAAGATTGGCAAGACCGCGATGCGTGCTTTGGCATGCTCAACTGGTACCGCGCATCGGCATTATATGTTCCGGCGATGGATGAAGATGCCGAAATGCCTGCCTTTGCCGCAGGCGAATTCCCTTCGCTGATGACGCGCACGCTGATTGTGTGGGCGATGGATGATCTGGCACTGCCCGCAAGTAACATCGACGGCATCGAAAAATTGGTGCCTCATGTGACGATTGCACCCGTGCAGGATTGCGGCCATTTTGTCATCTGGGAACGGCCGGACGCGGTGAATGCGGCCATGGAGGAGTTTCTAGGCTAACTGGCCCGCCAGTGGACCCACGCGCCATGGGCCTGCGCTTCGGCCAGCAGCTGCCATGTGTCGGGCCCGGGCCAATATTTGACCAACAGCTCATGTTTGAATGTCTCTCGGTTCGTTTCGAGCATGATCCACGCCAACGGACGTTCGGCGGTCGCATCTTGTCCGGCCGCTTCAATGGCCGCACGAATTTTCCGCCGTCTTTCTTCGGGGATATATTGCCAGACGATTGAATGGTTGAAGATGCGGACGACATGCGGTTCTTGCGGTGCGGAAAGACGCTCTAAAACCCAGTCTAGCGCATCTGCCTGCACAACACAGGGAGGCGACTGCGCAGCAAGCGCGATTGCGGCATCCATCCGCTCCAGTCGGTCTGCATTTTCGGGCCAGACATAGCTTTTAACCCGCAGCGCAGCGTCCACGTCCGACAAATCAACGGGCGCCTGATCACATCCGCTGATCTGCACGATTTCGACGTGTGCGTCGGGTGGCGGAGAACCTATCCACTCCGGCTTTATCTGCATAAGCGAGTGCGCTGGCCCCGCGCTTACGCCGCCCAGATTGTAATGATACCGGTCCATCATCGTATTGATACCGGCGCTGGCACCGATCTCGGTGAAGCTGCCGTTGTTGTTGTTGCGGTAGAGC
>CAZCXQ010000245.1:0-3185 GCA_964502655.1 uncultured Sphingorhabdus sp. | reverse complement strand
ACAAGGCATTTGAATTGATGCACGCGGGGAAAAGCATCCGCAGCGTCGTGGTGTTTTAACCTAGGGAGAAGTAATAATGTATAGTCATATCATGGTGGGCAGTAATGATATTGCCCGTTCGAAAAAATTCTACGACGCAACCTTCGTTGCCATGGGTGGAAAGCCCGGCATGCAGGATCCCAAGGGTCGTTTGATTTACATGCACAATGGTTCGCTGTTTCTTGTCACGCCGCCCATTGACGGCAATCCGGCCACGCACGGCAATGGCAGCACCATCGGTTTTGCGATGACCCCTGAGTTGGCAGATGCCTGGCATAAGGCGGGTGTCGAAAATGGCGGCGAAGCGATTGAAGATGCACCCGGTATCCGCGAAGGCAATGGCATGAAAATGTATCTTGCCTATCTGCGTGATCCGGATGGCAACAAGCTGTGCGCTCTGCACCGTGTCACTGACTGATAGTGATACCATCATGAACGATGCCGAAGCGCAGCTTTATAAAGATTTCGCCGCGCTCGGCATTGCTTATGAAAAGCACGAACATGCGCCGGTATTCACGGTGGCGGAGAGCGAGGCGCATAATCGCGACATCGCCGGCGCGCATACCAAGAATCTGTTTTTGAAAGACAAAAACGGCGCATATTTTCTGGTCACCGTCCCGGCTGAAGCCCGCGTTGATTTAAAGGCGTTGCCATCGGCTATCGGCTGCGGCCGAATTAGTTTTGGTAAAGCCGAAGATATGGAACGGCTGCTCGGCATTACGCCGGGATCGGTCACCGCTTTGGCCGCAATCAATGATAAAGATTGTGCTGTCCAATTCGTGCTGGATGCGGCGTTAGCGCAATCCGACATTATCAATTGCCACCCGCTGCGAAACAGCGCGACTTTAAGCATTGCGACCAGCGATCTTATACGCGCGCAAACCTATTGGCAGCACCCGCCCCAGATTATTTCCATCCCGACATTGGAGCCCGCATGACTTTCGAAACCGTCTCTCAAAATATCGCCTTTGGCGGCGTGCAAGGTGTTTATAAGCACCATTCATCAGCCACCGGCACCGACATGACTTTTTCCGTCTATGTCCCGCCGCATGAAGAAGGCCAGATTTTGCCAGTGGTGTGGTTTTTGTCGGGCCTGACCTGCACCCATGCAAATGTGACCGAGAAAGGCGAATTCCGCCGGGCCTGTGCAGAGCTGGGTTTGATTTTCGTGGCGCCCGACACCAGCCCGCGCGGCGAAGGCGTGCCCGACGATGCCGATGCCGCGTATGATTTTGGTTTGGGTGCCGGATTTTACGTCAACGCCACCGCGTCACCCTTTGACACGCATTACCGGATGCAAGATTATATCGAGCGTGAATTGCCGGATATCATCGCCGCGCATTTCCCTGCGGATATGCAGCGGCAAGCCATTATGGGGCATTCCATGGGCGGGCACGGCGCACTGACGATCAGTCTGCGTAATCCGGGCAAATATAAGTCGACGTCAGCGTTTTCGCCGATCGTTTCGCCGTTAAATTGTCCTTGGGGTGAAAAGGCTTTGGGCGGCTATCTTGGCGATGACCGTGCGCAATGGCGCGCCTATGACAGCGTTGCGTTGTTGGCAGATGGCGCACGCTTGCCGGACCTGTTGGTCGACCAAGGCCTGGCTGACAATTTCCTCGAGTCGCAGCTCAAGACGCATTTGCTCGTCGAACAATGCGCCGCGGTTGGCCAGCGTGCCGAAATTCGCATGCAGCCGGGCTATGATCACAGCTATTATTTCATCTCGACCTTCATGGCCGAACATCTCGCTTGGCATGCGGAACGGCTAAACGGCTAACGCCTTGGGCATTGTCGATTCTGCTGTGCATATGAAGATCCCGACAGATCGCCCTTATGTGCTGCTCGACGATGCCCGCATCCACGGTGCGTCGCCGGCACGGTTATATACCGACCCGGTTGAAATATGGACCGCCAACAGCTTTGATGAAGTCGATGCTGTGGTCGATGCGCTGCGAGATGCGCAGCAGGGCGGGCTTCATGCCGCAGGGTTCTTGGGGTATGAATGTGGGCAGCATTTCCTCCCCAATCTCGGGCAAGAACGCAGCGGGCCACTGGCGTGGTTCGGTTTGTTTCGCGGCTACAGCACAATTTCTGCTGACGTCGTGCCGTCATATCTCCCCGATCCTGCGGGTGCATGGTTGTCTGCATTGCGCCCGACGATTTCGCGCGCAGAATATGGCGATGCCTTTGCTACGGTTCAGGATTTCATCCACGCCGGGGACATTTATCAGGCCAATCTGACCTTTCCGCTTTCCGCCGATTACGCGGGCGACCCGCTGGCCTTATATGCGGCGCTGCGCGGCCGCGCGAAGGCGGGCTATGGCGGTGTCATCTACACGGGGGACGCGCATTATCTGTCCTTTTCACCCGAGCTGTTTTTTGCGCTTAAGGACCAGCGCGTGACGACAAAGCCGATGAAGGGCACGGCACAAAGGCAAGCCGATCCGCAACGGGATAGCGATGTTGCGGAGCGCTTGCGCACCGACCCGAAACAACGTGCGGAGAATCTGATGATCGTCGATCTCCTCCGCAATGATCTGTCCCGTGTGTGTGCCGCGGGCAGTGTCGCCGTGCCTGAATTGTTTCATGTCGAAAGCTATCCCACGGTTTACCAGATGACCTCGACCGTCACCGGTGTGCTGAACGAGGGTGTGGATGCGGTTGACGTCATAACGGCATTATTTCCATGCGGGTCGATTACCGGCGCGCCGAAAATCCGCGCAATGCAGGTCGTCGAAGACGTGGAGACCGCACCACGCGGAATATATTGCGGCTCCATCGGGCGCATTGATGCCAATGGCGATGCCGCCTTCAACGTTGCCATTCGGACTTTTACCTTGTGCGATTCCACAAAGACGCTTTCACTTGGGCTAGGATCAGGCGTTGTTGCCGATTCCAACGAAGCAGATGAATGGGCAGAATGTTTGGCCAAGGGGGATTTTGCCAAGGTGAACGATACCGGATTTGATCTGATCGAAACCATGCGTTTTGAACCGATGGCCGGAATCGTTCGGCTGGAGCTGCATCTGGAGCGCATGAAGACCAGCGCAATGTTGTTCGGATTTGAATTTGACCGGCACGCATTGCGCAACCGGCTGCACGCCAGCATTTTCCATCTCGATCAGCTTTCGAAAATCCGGCTG
>CAZCXQ010000244.1:0-3204 GCA_964502655.1 uncultured Sphingorhabdus sp. | reverse complement strand
GGCATTAACTGCAGAAATGGCGACTGGCACCTCTGACAGCAGCTGGCTGCGGCCTTGCGCGGTTACAACGATTTCTTCTTCCGCTGTATCGTCGGCCTGAGGGGCTTCCTGCGCAAATACGAGGCTTGGAGTGGCAAGCGCAAGGCAAGCAGCTGATAGCCGCAATGCGTGGCTTATGGATTTGCTACGAAGTAACATATGCTTCTCTCCTGTGTTGAAATCATTTTGTCCCAATCTAACGAAAGGACGGGCGACTGTCCATCGCTGTTAAATGCAGATTTCCTGAAATTAATTCTGTGCGTCAATATTGCAACATTGACATTTTTGACGTCACGGAATGCCCGTTTTGTTTGAACCGAACGCTTCCGTGACAGACCAAAAAATGCTGCGCAGCAATTTGCTTATAGTTTTACAAGCATCTTGCCGGTGTTTTCGCCGCTGAACAGGCCGATGAAAGCTTCCGGTGTTTTCTCCAGCCCGTCTTTAACCGTTTCACGGCCCTTGACTGCGCCAGATTGGATCAGGCCCGCCATATCGGCGTTGAATTCCGGAACCTGTGCGTAGAAGTCGGGATAGAGGAAGCCCTTGATCATGATGCGCTTGCCGATGATTATCGGAAGATATTGCATCGGTTGGGCTTTGAAGTCGTTATACACGTCAATCATGCCGCAAATCGCAAAACGGGCCCATTCTTTGGACGTGGCCAGCGCTGCATCAAAATGTTCGCCGCCGACATTGTCAAAATAGACATCAATGCCGCTTTCGCCCATGTCTTTCAGCGCGGCCATCAACTGCGGCAGCACCTTGCCGGATTTATAGTCGATCACGGCATCGGCGCCGAGTTCTTTAACCCATGCGCATTTTTCTGGGCCACCGGCTGAACCAATGACTTTCATGCCCTTGGCCTTCGCAATTTGCGTGACGGTCGAACCAACAGCACCTGCGGCGGCAGATACGAAAATGACTTCGCCGGCCTTTGCCTCGGCAACCTTGAGCAAGCCGAACCATGCGGTGCCGCCGGGCATACCGATGATGCTGAGCCAATGTTGGTCGGGAACGCCCAGTTCGGGCAGTTTTACCGGCGGCATGCCCGCAGGCGGCGTCTTGTCGCCGCCGAATACGGCGCTGTCGCGCCAGCCAGCCATATGGAGAACCTTTGCGCCCACCGGAAAATCGGCATTGTTGCTTTCGGTTACCGTGCCGACTGCGCCGCCGGTCATGGGTTCGCCAAGCATGAATGGATCGGCATAGCTTTTCGCATCGTTCATGCGACCGCGCATATAAGGGTCAACGGACAACCAGCTGTTCGCAACGCGGAACTCGTTCGCGCCCAATGGTGCGTCGGGTGCTTCGATCATCGCAAAATTGCTGTCATTTGGAAGCCCGGCAGGGCGGCTAGCTAAGGTCCATGCACGCATTATCTTGTCTCTCCATTGTTGTTTGCTTCCGCAGCATGTGCTGCAGCATTTTTATATACGGGCCGACCGCCGACCCATGTTTCTTTGACTATGGCATTACGCAGTTCGCGCGGGCTTGCAAGCAATGGGTCTACATCAATCAATATGAAGTCGGCATAATGCCCCGGGGTTAACGAACCAAATTTGCCTTCGGCAAAGGCCGCATAAGCAGCGCCGGTGGTAAAGCCGGCAAGCGCCTGTTCGCGCGATACGCGCTCTTCGGGCCGCCATCCGCCAAAGGGTTGGCCAGCCGCATCTTCACGCGTCATGGCCGCTGCCAATCCGGCGAAGGGATCGGCGGACTCAACGGGCACGTCAGAACCGAACGCCAGCTTGCCGCCAGCGCGCGCGATGGACTGCCACGCATAAGCGCCCTTAAGCCGCTCTGGGCCAAGCCGCGCCTCGGCCATCTGCCGGTCTGATGTCTGGTGCACCGGCTGCATCGACGAAATGATGCCATGCTTGCCAAGTTTTTGCAGATCAGCGGGGTCGACAATTTGCACATGTTCAATCCGCCAGCGCATATCGCCTGTATATGTTTCGGACAGTTCCTCAATCGCGCCGATAACTTCGGCATTTGCCGCATCGCCAATGGCGTGTACCGCCGTCTGAAAGCCATCCATTGATGCCCGCACCATCAGGTTGCGGATTTCCGCGCTCGCCAAAAACTGCAGGCCGGTCTGTCCGGGCGCGTCGGCATAGGGTTTTTTGAGCCAAGCACCCCGGCTGCCCAAGGCGCCGTCCAGATAGAGCTTCACGCCGCCCAGCCGCAATTTGTCGTTGTACAACCAAGGGCTTGGCGCAGGGCCCGCAATCGCGACCATATTGTCAATGCCACCGGCATAAGCAAAGATCCGGACGGTTAGCCATCCTGCATCGCCTGCACGGCGATAGCTTTGCCAATCGTCGATCGACGTGCCCATGTCTGCAATCGATGTGATGCCCAGACTGTGCAGTTTCTTTTGCGCTTCGCCCAAGGCGACATCGCGTTCCAATGGCTTTGGTGCGGGCACGAATTTGCCAACCAGATCGGCAGCGGAGTCGACAAAGATACCGCTGGGCTTTCCGCCAGCCAGTTCAATACGGCCGCCCGGCGGTGATTTGGATGCAGCGGTTACGCCGGCGATTTCCATCGCTTTGCTGTTCGCCCAACCGGCGTGCCCGTCGACGCGCTCAAGCCATACAGGCCGATCGCCGACGGCTGCGTCTAAATCTTGCGCAGTAGGGAAACGGCCAAGGCCCCATTTTTCCTGATTCCAACCTCGACCGATAATCCAGCGGCGTTCGGGATATTTCGCGGCATAGGCCTTTATCCCGGCTTGCGCTTCGGCAAGGCTATTGGTGTCCGACAAATCGAGCGTCAGCAATTGAAAGCCAAGGCCCATGACATGGCCATGCGCATCAATCAGTCCGGGCAACAAGGTTGCGTCGCGCCCATCGAGGCGGAAATCCAATTGCTTGGGAAGCTTGTCTTTTTTGGTCAGCAGCTCCGTGACCTTGCCATCCGTGCCCACCAGCATTGCGTTGAACCGGATGACCTTGCCGTCCTGATCAAGCGTTATGCCGTTGACATTCTCGACCAGTCCGTCGGCATATGCAGGTGTCGCAAGGGCGAGTAAGGCGAGGGCCAATATCCTCCCCGGGACGGGGAGGGGGACCATCCGAAGAATATTGGAGGGGGTTATCCGCTTAGCAATTTGTGTTTGAACGCGTGCCCCCTCCGTCACGCGCGTTGCGCGCGCCACCT
>CAZCXQ010000243.1:0-3212 GCA_964502655.1 uncultured Sphingorhabdus sp. | reverse complement strand
AAAATCGAGTGCATTGCCACGAACATAGACAAGCCCGTTGATCGACGATGATCCGCCCAAACCCTTGCCGCGCGGGCAGTTCAGGCGGCGTCCATTCAGATGCGGTTCCGGTTCGCTTTCATAGCCCCAGTTCCAACGTTTGGTATTCATGGGGTAAGCCAGCGCGGCGGGCATCTGAATGAAGATCGACCGGTCACTGCCGCCAAATTCAAGCAACACGACCTTATGTTTGCCATCGGCACTCAGCCGGTCCGCCAGCACGCACCCTGCCGACCCTGCGCCGACGATGATATAGTCTGCGGCCTCAATAGGGGGCATCGATGGGTTCCATCGCGACATAGACGCTCTTGAGCTGGGTGTAATGTTCAATCGCTGCCTTGCCGTTTTCGCGGCCCAGCCCGGATTGTTTGTTGCCGCCAAACGGCATTTCAATTGGCGTGATATTGTATGTGTTGATCCAGCAGGTTCCCGCCTCCAGCGCCGCGATTACGCGGTGCGCGCGTGTCAAATTGTTGGTGAAAATTCCCGCTGCCAAACCGAAGCTGGTGTTGTTCGCCCGCGCGACGACCTCTGCCTCGTCCTCGAAATCAAGCACCGCCATGACGGGGCCGAAAATCTCTTCACGGACGATGGCCATATCATCGGTGCAGCCGGTGAAGATGGTTGGTTCGACGAACGACCCTTTTGCCAAATCGCCGGTCGTCACACGCTTTCCGCCTGTCAGCAAATTTGCGCCTTGTTGTTGGCCAAGCGCGATATAGCCCAGCACCTTTTCCATATGCGCTGGTGAAATTAGCGCGCCCATTTGGGTGGCTGGATTAAGCGGATCGCCAATCACCATCGCCTCTGTGCGCGCCTTCAATTTTGCCAGAAACGCATCACGGACATTTTTATGCACAAAGACGCGGGTGCCGTTGGTGCAGACCTCGCCCGCCGAATAGAAGTTGGCGAGCAACGTACCCGAGACGGCTTCGTCCAAATCCGCATCTTCGAACACGATCAGCGCCGATTTCCCGCCCAGTTCAAAGGTGACATATTTCAGCGTGCCTGCCGCATCGACCATCACCTTTTTGCCGGTGCCAACTTCGCCCGTCAGCGACACCTTAGCGATGCCGGGATGCAGGCTCAGCAAGCGGCCGGTGTCGGCTTTCCCCTGTACGACCTGAAACAGCCCATCGGGCAAGCCAGCATCGCGATAGGTCTTTTCTAGCTCAATCGCGGTTAGCGGCGTCAGCTCGGCTGGCTTGAAGATCATCGCGTTACCGCAAGCCAGCGCGGGTGCGGATTTCCAGCAGGCAATTTGAATGGGATAGTTCCACGCGCCAATGCCCGCAACCACGCCTAAAGGCTCGCGCCGGGAATAGCCGAACGCACCCGTGCCAAGGTCGTGATGTTCACCGGCAATCGTGCGCGCAAGGCCAGCGTAATATTCGATACAGTCCGCGCCCGACAAGACGTCTACGGCAATGGTTTCTTGAATGGGCTTGCCTGTATCTTGCGCCTCAAGCCGCGCGAGCATTTCGTTGCGTTCAACAAGCAATGCGGCGGCGCGGTGAAGGATGCGTCCGCGCTCGACACCCGGTGTTTTCGCCCAAAGCTTTTGCGCCTCAGCCGCGCGGGCCACAGCCTTATCGACCTCTGCCTGTCCGTCGATGCGAATGGTCGCGAGCAGCTGCCCTGTCGCCGGGTTGACCGTGTCGAAATGCGATGCCGTCAGCGACGGCCCAGTGGACGACAAATTCCGTGCGATAAAATCAAATATCAGGTCGCGCGCCAACCCGTTCTGCAGCGCCACGCCGCCATTCATCGCGGCGCGTAACCAAACACCGTCGATCATCGCGGCGATGGTGTCCGCCATGGGGGATACGTCCCGCGCGTCGACCAGCTGCCGCAGATCAAACTTCAAATTCGACAACATGCGCTGTTGATGTGCCCGCTGTACCCGCGCAAGTTGCGGAACATGCAGCGCCTGTCCCCAGAAAGACAGCCAAACCCGTGCGGTTTCTTCGGAAAAATCATTATGCCCAAGATGGGAGTCCACCAGCGCCTGTATCCGCGCGCGGGGCCCAGCAGCGAGCCGGAGACGCGCCGTCGCCTGATTGTTCAATTGACGCACTACGGAGCGGAAAGCGGCCTCAAGAAGGGCTTCTTTGCTCGCAAAATAATGAACGATCAAAGCTGCCGAGATTTCGGCATGATGCGCGACTTTGTTGAACGTAAATTCAACTATTCCATATTCAGCCAAAACACAGATAGCCGAGGCTATAATATGTTGGCGACGATCGTTCGTAATTTGGGACATAAGTGGGCATATCATGCATTGAATGCGTATTCAACTATGCCCATCATTGGCGTCATTCTCCACGTTTCAGCCGTTGCCGGTACGCCCGAAATCCACCCTGCCCGCGAATTTTCTCAATCGACCTTAACGCAGCCGCGGCGCCGAGATTATTTCTCTGGCGTCAGCTTTGCGCCGTTTTCAACATTTTCGTTGAAGCTCGCGACGATTGAGTCGACGATCATCTGAATTTCTTCCGCTGCAAATTTTTCGGCATCAGCCGCGCTTGCGCCATATGAGCGTTCTGACTTTACCAGAATTTCCTTATACGCGGCGCGCTCTGTTGGGCAGGCTGCATCGCTGGTTTTGATAAAATCGCTCGGGCTCGCTTTTTCGCCAACCGCGGTGTTGTGCGTTTCAATCATGCAATTGTTGAATGCCTTGCGGGCATTATCCATTGGGTCGCCTTTCATGGCGGCCATGCTGAGCAAAGTTGCTGCGACCAGAGAAATCATAATTCAAACCCCCAGATGTTCATCCTACCCATTCTATTTATCACAGTGTGCGGTTCGCAATCAATGCAACATCGCACACCATCTTATCGGTTTCAATTGACGACCCTGCCACCTTTTACTACGGCATCGACCGATTCCAGTTCGCGAACATTGGCCAAAGGATCGCCATCCACCGCAATGATATCTGCAAAGCGACCGACGGCGATTGCGCCGACATCCTTTTCACGGCCCAAAGCCTGCGCCGCATTGCGCGTGGCGGCTTGGATCGCTTCCAACGGTGTCATTCCATATTCGACCATGACCTTAAACTGACCGCCGACCAGCGCATGCGGCATCACGCCAGCATCGGAGGCGAAGACCATTTTGACGCCCGCTTTATGTGCTTTGCGGAAATTATCGCGTTGGATTTGCGCGACTTC
>CAZCXQ010000242.1:0-3216 GCA_964502655.1 uncultured Sphingorhabdus sp. | reverse complement strand
TTCGCGCACCTCAGACTATCATAGCACTTGGATCAATTCTTGGGGAGCAGATCAAAGCAACTTCAGCAGCAGTTGTCGTCCAGCGGCCATGAGTGGGATCGTAGAAGCGGTAGCCGTAGTCGTAGAGTCCACTCGTGAGCTCCAGGGGTTTGGTGCTGAAGCCGTGGCGGTTGGTGTCGGCGTAGGTGCCGGCTTTGACCAGGGTTCGGCCGAAGGCGTCGTAGCGATAGCTGGCCACCACGGTGGCGGTGGCGTTTGTGATCTCCACGACGTTGCCGTTGCCGTCGTAGTGGTAATGATAGCTGCCTGCGTTGCCGCTGGTGTAGTCCACTGCCTGAATCATCAGAAATGCATTTATGTTTTTTCTGACTCAAGTCTTTGCAGTTTACTTTGGGTAATAATCCACGGCAGACTTTTGACCGAAACAATTCTCCGCAATCCAAAGATGTTCTTTCGACGAACAAACAGGGGCGATTGACTCAACATGACGTCTAAATCTTCATCATAGCGAAGCCACCCATATTCGTTTCGTTTGATCGCAAAGATGCTAAGAAAGGCAAAGAGCAGCAAGAAATGCACGGCAGTCCACGATGTCCATTTGCCTTCAAAGTTGGACAAATTCATGTATATAGAAACCAAAAAGGGGGGTAATAGCGCAATTCGATTGTTAATGATCATGGGTTATTTTGGGTAAATACATGGGCAGTTCGCGATTGTGATCTCGCGGCGGATTCTTGCATTTTTCTATAGCGGCAACATGAGCGTGTCTTGTTACCGCCACGCAATCATATCTGCTTTTTTTAGCTTCATATTATATGTTATCGATTTCCCTCACCGAGCTTCTCAAAGTGAGGAACCTTCAGAGACCACTTTTTCACTTTTTATTTTAGTTAAAAGTGCAGTCGCTCAAGCGACTGCTGAACGTCTCGAGTAACCACAAACCAAGTATATGCTATCTGGCAAACTAATGACACACCCAATAAGGTTGAGAGACCAGATCGCTTTTGGTATGGAATCAACAAAGACAATGCCATCAACATGATGCAAAAGTGGAACTGAGCGGCCTGAAGAATGATAAATTTTCTGAGTTCAATGTGAAGCTTCGGGAAAGACATCATGACGCTGACTGCCATGAATGCCACCAACATCCATGACAGGAGTCGCATGAATCGGATTCTAGCAGCCAGCCTGGAGAAGCGAATCATGAGATTGTTATCGAAAAATCATCCTCAAGAAAAGATGCGCCCAACCGCCTATGATCATCACTTTCAGGAATTGTAAGTGATTGATATTTGGTAACACGCTAGCCCCCCAAGCCGCCGAGAAAATCATGGCATTCATCCAGATCGAAAACAGATGCTGGACCTCATTCATGTTCGACATGTTAAAGTTAGCCTCCGCAAAATCAGTCCAGCAGACCCAAGCTGCCATGCCTCCAAGAATAAACACAGAGATCCTGACCAGAAGAATCAGACAGGGGCTGTTCATGAAGCTTTGAAATACCTGGCTATTAAACCTTTCGAAGAATCGTCTGGGAAGCAATCAGAAGCCAACCCAAGACAACGGCCACCTCACACCGGGTTTCCATCTTTTTTGCAGGCATGATAAACAAGACGATGATCGATGTGTGAAACACCCATTTAGCTAGGTCACTCAGAAAGTAGCTGATGCTGTAATGGAAATTTTCGTCTGCACTTTGAAATATTCTGCTCTCAATTGCCAACTGCAAAAATAGCGTGTTACCCAATATCACGGCATATCGAACGCAATTTATAAATAACTGAGAAGGCATAAATCGTATTCACTCTTTGATTGTTTCTCAATTTCCATGTTACGTATTAATTGTTCCTGAAATTGGTTCAGGCTATTTCCGTATTCTTCCAATATGGACTTATGCGTCACAACCTCAGCCGTAGCAGATGCAACAAGTGCAATTGCTGCGATGCATGGCACTGTTTTGTATGGTTGAGGAATTGAGCATGCGGCAAGTGATACCATGTATTCCTCTAACTTTTGAATGGCGCCATCCAATACCTGCTGTTGCACAGACACCTTCAGCTTCCATTCTTTAACCAAATTTTGCATTTGAGAAACTGCTTCCATTGATGCTTCCCATGCACTCCTTTCAGAATCGCAGCATTTTCCTAACACATCAAAAGCGCTCAAAATCTGATTTTTTTCAATCGAATACAAATTAACACCGCCTCTCTCTTTAATAGGGTCTCTGGTGGTCCAGCGACCGTGGAGCGGGTCGTAGTAGCGGTAGCCGTAGTAATAGAGGCCGCTGGTGAGCTCCAGGGGTTTGGTGCTGAATCGGTAGCGGTTGGTGTCGGCGTAGGTGCCGGCTTTGACCAGGGTTCGGCCGAAGGCGTCGTAACGGTAACTGGCCACCACGGTGGCTGAGAGGTTTGTGATCTCCACGACGTTGCCGTTGCCGTCGTAGTGGTAATGATAGCTGGCTGCGTTGCCGCTGGTGAAGTCCACCGCCTGAACCAGGCCGCCAACGCCACCTGCACCTTGAAGGCTGCCGCTGAGGTCTTCCCCCCACAGATAACGACGCTGGAGCACGTTCGTGGTTCCGACGCGGCGGTATTCGGCGATGACGTTCCAGCCGTCATGAATGAAGAAGGTGGTGCCGGTGGCATCCGTGCGGCTGATGCGCCGCTGCAACCCGTCGTACGTGAACGATTCCTTGACCGTGGTGCCAACGGCAACCTGGGTCGTGACGCTCAGGATTTCACTGCGGCCGCTCCAGGTGAAGCTGCGCGTGAAACCATCGTTGAGAAGGTCGCCGTTCCGGTTGTGGCTGGGGGCTTTGCCATTGATCGCCGTGTACTGATTGAGGGTATTGGCCGTGTAGCCAATCGCCTGCCCTGCATCATTCACATTCGTGCGATTGCCGGCCTTGTCGTAAGCCCAGGTGGTGCCGGGTATCCAGCCGCCGGCGTTTGCCTTTTGGGCAGCCCCAGTCGTGGCATAGAGCGCAGCTGTCACCTGGCTGGTGAGATCGTAGCCGAACACATCGCCCCGGCCATCGGCAAAGGTGCGGCTGGTGCGACGGCTGACCGCATCCAGGGTGTAGGATTCACCGCCGAAGAGCGTGCCGGAGGGCTGGCTGTGTCCGACCCCGGTGAGGCGGGAGGCGGCATCGTAAGCGCGCGCGGTGGTCACGCCGTTTCGGTGGGTGGTGCCTGTGATGCGCCCGTCGCTGCGGCG
>CAZCXQ010000241.1:0-3252 GCA_964502655.1 uncultured Sphingorhabdus sp. | reverse complement strand
CCGTGGTTCGCTGTCGATTGATGATGAAGGCACGCCGACGCAGGAAAATGTCCTGATCGAAGACGGCATATTGCGCGCTTATATGCAGGACCGCATGAACGCCCGCCTGATGGGTGTTGCCCCCACGGGCAATGGCCGCCGCGAAAGCTACGCCCATGCCCCGATGCCGCGCATGACCAACACATTCATGCGCAGCGGCAATGACGACCCCGCTGAACTGTTGAGCCGCGTCAAAAACGGCATCTTCGCCAAAAGCTTTGGCGGCGGGCAAGTCGACATCGTGTCGGGCAAATTCGTGTTCAGCTGTACCGAGGCCTATTTGGTCAAGGACGGCAAGCTTGGCGATCCCATCAAGGGCGCGACATTGATCGGCGACGGCCCAACCGCGCTGAACAAGGTCATCGGCCTTGGCAACGACATGGCATTGGATGATGGCATCGGCATATGCGGCAAAGGCGGCCAAAGCGTTCCGGCGGGCGTCGGGCAACCCACGACCTTGGTCAGCGCGCTTACGGTCGGCGGCACGGCGGGGTAGCACCAGAGCCAAATAGAGTCCGGTTCTGTTAGGTTGCGCTCACGCCGCTAATCGGTCAGAACTGCGGCATGTCTGATTTTACCGAAACGCTGACTGACAAGCAGATAGAGATGATCGGCAAGCAGCCGGTGTTCTTTGTCGCCACTGCTGCCGCTGATGGCCGGATCAATCTTTCGCCCAAGGGGTATGATTCCTTTCGGGTGTTGTCGCCATCGCGCGTGGCCTATCTGGACTTGGGCGGGTCGGGCAATGAAACCCATGCGCATCTGGCCGCCGACGGGCGCATCACCATCATGTTCTGTGACTTTGACCGGCCCGCGTTGATCTTGCGCATTTATGGCAAGGGCAGGCCGGTTTTGCCGCAGGATGCCGAATGGGAGGCGCTGGCCGCGCATTTCACGATCTTGCCCGGTACGCGTCAGATTTTCCTGATTGATGTCGAAAGTGTGCAGGGCAGCTGCGGCTGGGGCGTGCCGTTTATGACGCTGGAACGGGAACGCGACACGCTCACCAAATATCATGCGCAGTCCGATCCCGCGGCGTGGGTCGCCAAGACGAAAAAGCGGACACGCAGCATTGATGGCCTGCCCACACGCGCGACGGACCGGTTTTTCGGCCCCGCGAATTAGGCGGGCGGGATGAGCCACGCACTCAAGGTTGCGACCTATAATATTCGCAAGGCGGTTGGCCTTGACCAACGGCGCAACCCCGAACGCATATTGGCGGTGCTCAAAGAAATCGACGCGGATATTATCGCGCTACAAGAAGTCGATCGCCGGTTCGGCGCGCGGGTCAGCGCATTGCCGCTGGCGATGCTGGAGGCGGAGACATCATGGATGCCCGTGCCGCTGCATTTCCGGCCCGCCGCCATTGGCTGGCACGGCAATGCGATTTTGGTGCGCAAGGGCATCGAAGTGCGCCTTTGCCAGCCGATTGATATGCCAACGCTGGAACCACGCGGCGCGGTGATGGCGGAGCTGTCGGTTGCCGGACACGCATTGCGCGTCATTGGCGTGCATCTCGATTTATCCGGGCTGTGGCGGCGCAGGCAAATCCGCGCATTGCTGGCGGCGATTGATGCCAGCCCGCGGCATATGCCCACGGTTCTGATGGGTGATTTCAACCAATGGTCGGACAGCGGCGCATTGAACGAGCTTGCGTTCCACCATCACCGGCTGGTGCAAACGCCCAAAAGCTTTCACACATCGCGGCCAGTCGCCCGATTGGACCGGATCATCGTCAGCCACGAGGTGAAGGTGACCGCGGCGGACAGCCATATTTCGCCGCTGTCCAAACAGGCGTCGGACCATCTGCCCTTATGGGCATCGATCCGCATTGGTTGAATGCCTAATATTTAGGCAGTGATAATCTGCTGATTAAATTTTAGGCAGTATGGAACTTGGTGGCGTGGATATGTGCTGCCCCTATCGCCTGTAATCGTTGCATTTACGTGCATTTCCCGTTTCTGGCACGGTGTTTGCTTATTGCACTGCACAACCACAATTGGGGGCGTGCATGAAATATATTATTGCCATTATTAAACCGCACAAGCTGGACCCGGTGCGTGAAGCGCTCACCGCGCTCGGCGTGTCGGGTATGACCGTGACTGAGGTCAAAGGCTTTGGCCGACAAAAAGGGCAGACCGAAATTTATCGCGGTGCCGAATATGCAACCAACATGGTGCCCAAGGTGAAAATCGAGATCGCGTGCGCGTCCGATCAAGCCCCTGCCGTGGTCGAGGCCATTCAGCAGGCCGCCGAAACAGGCGCCATTGGTGACGGAAAGATATTTGAATTCGAACTTGCCGGTGCCCTGCGCATCCGCACGAGCGACACCAACGAAACCGCGCTTTGACGCGACAATAGCAAGCTAGGGGAACCAGAAAATGTCCAAGACACTCAAGTTTCTAGGCGCGGCGGGGGCGACATTGTTCGCTGCTTTGCCCGCCTTCGCACAGGAGGCAGCCGAAAAAGCTGCTGACGGCGCGGCAGCGGTGGCGGTTGCCGTCGCCGACGGCCCGATCAAGGCACCGACCGTTGAACAAATGGCCGGCATGGTCGACAAGGGCGATACGACGTGGATGCTGATCAGCTCCGCATTGGTATTGCTGATGTCGATTCCGGCGCTTGCGCTGTTTTACGGCGGCCTTGTCCGCACCAAAAATATGCTCAGCCTGCTGATGCAGGTGTTCATGATCGTGTCGGTCGCGGCGCTTGTCTGGGTCACCTATGGCTACAGCCTGGCCTTCACCAGCGGCAATGCCTTCATCGGCGGCTTTTCCAAGATATTCCTTCAGGGTGTTGATGCCACGACGTACGCTGCGACGTTCAGCAACAATGTCTATATTCCGGAATATGCCTTTGTGGTGTTCCAGATGACCTTTGCCTGCATCACGCCGGCGTTGATCGTCGGCGCATTTGCAGAGCGTATCAAGTTCACACCCTTGATGATCTTCACGGTGTTGTGGCTCACGTTGGCTTATTTCCCGATCGCACATATGGTGTGGTACTGGGCTGGACCAGATTTTCTGGTGGATGCACCGACCGACATGGGTCTGCTGTGGGGCTGGGGTGCACTTGATTTCGCTGGCGGCACGGTCGTTCACATCAATGCCGGTATTGCTGGTCTTGTCGGCTGCCTCATCATTGGCAAGCGCGTCGGCCATGGCAAAGAAGCAACCCCGCCACACTCGATGACCATGACCATGATTGGTGCGT
>CAZCXQ010000240.1:0-3289 GCA_964502655.1 uncultured Sphingorhabdus sp. | reverse complement strand
GGAGTCTGCAACTGCATTTGATTTTCTAGTAGTCGCGTGGTATTTTAGTTTTTGACGTTTCCATAGGTGTTCGAAGCAATAGAAGCGGCCTTCGAATATGTGATCAGTGGTGTTGTTTATGATACAACTACAGTCATGGCATCGAGTCAGTCCAGATAGACCAGTCACAATCTATCTATCTGATACTATTCTAAAAGATTTGAGAATTCTATCCAAGAAGACACTAGCTAATTTTCTTTTACCATACTTTGCTTGGAATCGTGCAATGTCACGCGATGTGAGCAATTCCACCATTTCAGAATAGTACGCAGTCATCACATTGCCATTCTTGGGATCATGTTGCACTCCTAAAGAGTGTCCAAACTCATGGCCAAACACTGTATCGATGTCGATGGTCGCACCTTTGGATGTTGTATTTTCCTTATAGTGTTCTGGTGCTATGACATACATGCTGACACGGTTGCCATGTGGTGTGTAATAGAATCCATTCGCATTGACAACAACAATGCCACGGAATTTGGAGCTTGCATAGTAGGCGTACATGATTGTGTTTCTTGTCAAGTTAGGATCGTCAGCTGTGGTTCTGCACATGATTTGGAAAATTGGTATTTCACCTTCTTTGGCTTCTCTGAATACTTTGATTTGTGGAATGTAAAATCTCATTCTCTGCATTCCAGCTCTGACTGCACGTTCAAGTTGGTATGCAGTCAACCCCCTTGGAATTGGGCCAGTGATTTTGTATGTGACTACACCGTCAGCTGGAAATGGAAAAACACCGAACCTGGCATCATCGCGTATCAGGTCTGGTAGATATTCTGGTGCAACGTCAGCTGATTCAAAGACAGCTTGGTTTTTTGCAGTGTCGTAACGAAGAAAACAAATTTGGTCTTGCATGATTACCAGAACTTTTCTATTTCACCGCGCTTGTAAGCTGCGATATTTTCTTGCATGTCGAGTCTTTGCGCGGCCTTGGCTACTGCAAGCTGTTTTGTTGCAACTTTGATTAGTAATTTGGCTTGAGCATCATCGATTACTAGTTTGTTTTTTAGCATTTGTTTACCATTCTCAATGTCTGCTTCCAGGCCAGCTACTTCTTTGGCATGAAGCATTGTAACATAACGATATTTTTCAGTAGTTTTTTTGATATTACTGGTTTTTGGATTGTTGTTGACCATGTATGTGGAAAATAAAAAAAGAAATAAAAGAGTTGCTATTATTGTGGTGTTTTTCTTGCTTTGTTCATTGTTTTGGCAAAGAAGTCAATACCACCAGCTTGTGCCAGGAACACAACTACAAAATTGAGCTTGCCTATATCGTCAATTCCGTCTGGTAGTGCAGTGAGGGCCGCAGTTGCAGATGGAATCGTGACCAGGATTGCCAGGATTGCTGATGCAGCTGATTTTCTTGGTTCGAATTTGGTTTTAGATGTCAGCCAACCCAAGACGTTTGCTAGTGCAACACCAGAAAATGATAGCACTATTGCGGCCATGAGTGGTGACATTCCGAATATGTCCATGATTGTAGAATTTTGTTGTGGGTTTTAATGATTTCTGTAGAAATTATGCCTAATCCTTCTTTTCATCGATGTGGTTGTCTACTTTGCCCTTGATGTATGCAACATCTGTGCCAAGATTATCGATTCTCTGATGCATGATTCTGTGTGATTCCGTAGTATCTTCAATTTCTTTTTTTAGTAATTTTTCCATAGATTCCACTTTGGATTCTATTCGCTTGATGCATGATTCTTCGGTAGCTTCTTGCTTACCGCGCCTGAATATGTAACCAGCACCCCCACCTAGTGCGCTAGCAACTGCAAGACCCAAATAAATTAGATTTGGGTCTATGGTAATCATTATGGTGGGTAAGAAATTATGATTTTTAAGCTTGTTGCCAAAAAATAATAGAAAAAAGGATTAACTGGCTTCAACGATTGCCAGTAGTTGTTGATAGTACGCGATCATTTGTTTTAGCCAAGTGATTAGAGTTTGTTTGTCTGTGTTGGTTGGTATGGTTGGTAATGGATTTGATGTGTTTGAATTGCCAGGATTGTTTGGTGTTGTACTGTTTGTCGGTTGTGTGGAGTTTGTTATAGGTGCTGGTACTGTAGGATTATCAGCTGTTACACCACCAGACACAACAAATGATGTTATCAGTCCTTTGGATTCATCAATCACCTGGTATATTCCGTTTTGTGAAGTCCGTGTTGTAGTGAATGGGATTTCCACTCTACCATCTGATGTTGGGAATGCTTGGAGTGATTCAAGTGTAGTTCCATCTGGATTCTTGATTTGGATGTAAGCTTGTTGTTTTTGTTGATAGTAGCTTCCAACAATATGTACAGTTTCGCCAGCTTGTATTGATGCTGGCCAAGTTTCTACTTTTGTGGTTCCTTGCTCGGTTGACTTGATGTGGATTATTCCAGTTCTGTTTGTATTGGTCTTGTCATAGAATTGGTATGTGCCATCCTGGGATAATTCCAAGTCAGTCAGTTGCCCTGGGTACAAGATTGTTGTGTCAAACAAATTGTTTTGTTCTGTTACAGTGTGTGGTAGGTGATCATCGTTGATGATGTAGATTCTTTCGCCACCATAGGCCGTGACCTCATTACCATACATCTGTGACATCTTGAATGTTACAGCTTGGGCCGCACCAACTGTGGATATTACAAATAGCGCGATTAGTGTTATTGCTAGTGTTTTCATTAGTTCACCTCACTCTTATTTGCTAAGCTTGACTTATGAAGTTTCCAACTCCAAGCTAGTAGAACTGTGACTATTCCACTCACAAATGCAATATCAATTAGCAATACTGGATTCATTGGGCCACCTTTTTGCATTCTACACATTCGAATTTTCGTTCTATTCCATAATGCAGTGGTATTTCATGCTTGATACAAAGATGATTTCTAGATGCATACAAGTCACGCGCTGATATGATGGAATCTTTGCCATTGCCAAGCTGGATGGTTTCATCAACTATGGTTTCTTCTGCAAGTTCGCATTTTTCTATCAACTCAATGATGTTGTTGATGGTCTTTAGTATCTTGATGTCGTCTTGTAGGTCAGTCATTTTCTAGCTCCACTGAATCTATGGCCCACATGCACCGTGGTACCAATCATTTCTTTTTCCTGGTGGTTGAGATTGATCATTCCAACCTTACAAGTATAGCAATAGATGGCGTAGATTGCCTTTTCTATTGGAATGGATTGTTTTATCATAGCTCCTCATCCGATGCTGGTAATTCGTCTTCATCTACTTCTTTGATATCGATGTCACCAACTAGCTTGTC
>CAZCXQ010000239.1:0-3310 GCA_964502655.1 uncultured Sphingorhabdus sp. | reverse complement strand
AATGACCCGGACAGTGATGGCGACAGTATTGCGGACTCCCAGGACACCGACCCTTACAACACCATGGTCTGGTGCGACTACAACCGCAACGGCGTCAATGACGACGCCGAGACGCAGTCCAACGACCAGGACGGTGACGGGGTTTCCAACGAAACGGATTCACATCCCTATGACCCGGCTTTGAGCAATGACTGGAACTGGAACGGCGTCAACGACCAGGACGAAGACTGGGATGGGGACGGCGTGAGCAACCTTCAGGACTCCCACCCGAACTCCAACACCCTGTGGTGCGACTGGAACTCCAACGGCGTCAACGATGATGCGGAGGCGGGCAGCATGGACAGCGACGGCGATGGTCATCCGGATGCCTCGGACTCCCACCCCTATTACAGCGCGCTCTGGAATGACTGGAATAACAACGGCACCAATGATGAGGCGGACAGCCCCGTCACGAGCACGGACAGTGATGCGGACGGTCATGCGGATAATGCCGACTCCCACCCGTCAAACTCCGCGCTGTGGGAGGACTGGAACAACAACGGCGTCAACGACTCCCAGGAGTCAACCACCACCGATTCCGATTCCGACGGCATCGAAGACGGCAGTGACTCCGACCCTGGTAATCCTTCACTCTGGAGCGACTGGAACCACAACGGGGTCAATGACGGGGATGAGCCTGCCGTTAATGACCCGACACAGCAGGACTCGGATGCGGACGGGCATGTGGATGCCATGGACTCGCATCCCGGCAGCCCCGGGCTTTGGGAGGACTGGAACTTCAACGGGCTCAATGACAGCACCGAAACCTATTTTCTCGACAGTGACGGAGATGGCACCTCCGATGCGATGGACACCCACCCCAGCAACCCGGCCCTGTGGGATGACCAGAACAGCAACGGAGTCAATGATGGCGACGAAGTGGTCATTATGGACACCGATGGCGACGGCTATGCCGACCCCCTGGACACGCATCCCGGAGACGCCGCTCTCTACAATGATCATGACAACAACGGGACGAACGACGAGTTTGAAGCCCCGCCTGATGATGACGCCGATGCCATTCCCGATTCACAGGATCCCACGCCCGATGACCAGGACAACGATGGCGTCACCGACACGGAGGAATACCTGGGGGGCACCAATCCCGGGGAGGTGGACACCGACGGCGACGGCCTTGCGGACGGCATGGAGGCCTACGCCGGCACCGATCCGCTGAACGTGGACACCGATGGAGACGGGCTGACCGACTTTGAGGAACTGATGGCCTATCACACAGACCCACTGAGCGCAACGGGAACCCAAACCTCAGGGGCTGCGGGAGGCGAGGAGGACCCAGCGCCGGCTCCGGGTGAGGAGACCCCGCCAGGTGAAGGAGACGGTGGAGGAACAGGCGGCGGTTCGGCTGCGGCTCCAGGACAGGCGGAAATCGATGTCAGGCTGGTGGTGGATGCCGTCACCCAGGAAGGTTTTGACATCCGCCAGGGCAGCCTGGTGAGCTTTCCCAGCACCAGCGGCAGGGCGGATCAAAGCGACCTGAAAAAAACCTTTGTCATTCAGAACAGCGGCAGCGCTCCGCTGTCAGGCCTGCAACTCCAGCTGACAGGTGCCGACCAGGCCGCCTTTGTGGTCAGCGTCCTGACCGCAGACACCCTTTCACCGGGTGGTTCTGCCACCTTCACGCTGACCTTCAAGGCCCCGGCGGTTTCGGCGACCAGGAGCCTGCGCGCGTCCTTGTTGATTGCCAGCAACGACACGGATGAGCCCTCCTATGAGCTGCAGCTTTTCAGCGTCTCCGGATTTTGGCACGCTCAAAGGGCCTACTTTTTCGCCGACCTGAGCGATGGCGACCATGACGGCATCCCGGACCGGGTGGAGGACATGTATGCGCCTCTGGTGGTCACACCCGATGGCGACCTGGATGGCGACGGCGTCAGCAACCTGACCCAATATCTCTCAGGCCTGGACATTCGTGGAGGTGGGCCGGCGGGAGACTTTGACGGTGACGAAATTTCGGATGCTGTGGAGGATTCCTGGAGCAGGCATTCCCCGGGAGCATTGAACAAATATCGATTCAGGGATGCCTTCCAGGACCCGGACGGGGATGGCCTGCTGACCATCGAGGAGATCAAAGGCTGGTGGGGCGGCAGGGATGATCCTGCGGCTGTTGCAACCCATCCATTCAAGAACTGCACCGGCCCCAACAACGCAGGGACGGCCCCGAGCTACAACGTGGCTGCGCGAACGCCTCCGGCTTCCACAGGGACGGCATCGGACTGGTTCAACCGGGAAAGCGAACTCTCCGCCTGGATGAACGACGGCCTGCTCCGTCTGGCCTGCCGTGAACGGGGCAGCAGCATGACCGTGGCCGCCTTCTTCGCCTCCAGACATCGTTACAAAAAGCCAGGGTCGTCGGCTTCCTACGGTTACGACCATCTGCCTGCGGGCTACCTTGTCTGGCTGGGATTGAACGCTGCGACCCTTCCGGCCACCACCACGGTGCTGCCAGCACCGCCCGCCGATGTGGCGGAACGCATTGCGCAGCGGAAGACGCTGCTTCGATTGTCGGATCCTGATCTGGACGGCATGCCCTCCGAATGGGAGGCCGTGCAGAAGTTTCCCAAGGAAAATGCCTTCTGCCTGGACTGGCGCAACCCGTCCGATGCCAGCCTGCCTGCCGCCAGGACCTTCCTGCAGCAGCAGATTGCCGAGCTGACGCAGCGAATTCAGGGTCTTGACACCCGGATTGCCACGGCGGCGACGACAGCACGCTTGTCGCTCATCAACCAGCGCACCCTGCTTGAGGTGGAGAGGACGGCCCGTCAGCAGGTGCTTGACTCCAGGCTGGGTTCGGACGGACAGACGGGCGCTGTCGCCAGCCCACATTCCGCCATGATGGAAACGGACTATGTTCATCAGACACTGCTCATCGAGCCCTACCTCATCACGGCTCCCAAGGCCCCGGCAGCTCTGGCCAGTCCACCGGCGGAAACGGCGACGGCCGCCGTGAAGACTGCCTGGGAGCTCAAACGCGATGCCTGGGTGACCGCCTTCACGGACCGGCTGCAGTGGGAGATCCTCGGCAAGATCGACCCGGATCATGACGGGCTGGTCAACGCCGATGAATATCTGCTCGGCTTGAGCCCGAGGCTGCCGGATTACACCCCCACGGGCGGACGCGACACCGACGGCGACGGCTTCACCGACGCCCAGGAGCTGACCGCTGGCACGAACCACCTGGACCGCACCCAATTCCCTCCGTTCACCCTGCACGTCATCAGCGGCTCGCCCCAGGTGGTTAAAATCCACCAGG
>CAZCXQ010000238.1:0-3340 GCA_964502655.1 uncultured Sphingorhabdus sp. | reverse complement strand
CACCCTGAAAATCGATACAGCCCGCCGCGACGCGCTGCGCGCCAACCATAGCGCAACCCATTTGCTGCACGCATCATTGCGTGAACGACTGGGCAGCCATGTCACGCAAAAGGGCAGCCTTGTTGCACCGGATCGTTTGCGGTTCGACTTTTCGCATAATCAGGCGGTGACGGCTGATGAAATTGCGATGATTGAAGCCGACGTGAACGCGCAGATCCGCGGTAACCAGGCCGTAACCACGCGTTTGATGACCCCCGATGACGCGGTCGCTGCCGGTGCGCTCGCTTTGTTTGGCGAGAAATATGGCGAGGAAGTCCGCGTGCTGACGATGGGCAAGACCGAGGACACGCATTATTCGCTCGAACTGTGCGGTGGCACGCATGTCAACGCATTGGGTGACATTGCGTTGTTCACGATCATTTCTGAAGGTGCCGTCGCAAGCGGCATCCGCCGGATTGAAGCGTTGACAGGAGAGGCCGCACGCCTCTGGCTCGTTGGCCGCGAAACACAGTTGAAGAATGTAGCCGCGATGCTGAAAACCGCGCCTGATGAAGTCGGCGCGCGTATTGAAACGTTGATGAGCGAACGCAAGCGGATGGAGAAAGAACTCTCCGAAGCCAAAACCGCGCTCGCATTGTCCGGTGGCAGTGGTCCCAAGGCGGAAGCCGAAACAATCGGTGACGTGACATTCATGGGGCAGGTCATCAACGGTATCGAGCCAAAGGCCCTGCGCGGTTTGGCCGATGACCAGATGAAAGCCATTGGCAGCGGTATCGTCGCCATCATCGCGGCGAATGAGAACAGCAACACCGTCGTTGTTGCGGTCTCACCCGCGCTCCACGCTACGTTGACCGCTCCAGACCTCGTTCGCGCGGCGACTGAGGCGATGGGTGCGCAAGGTGGCGGTGGACGTCCCGACATGGCGCAAGGTGGTGGCCCAGCTGGTGCTGAGCTGGCGCAGGCGGCATTGGCTGCCATCAGGGCAAAGATTGCCGGTTAAGACGTAAGTTTGAGCTTGGGGGCCTCGTCGAGGCCGCCGGCTTCTTTAATCTGCCGCCGGAATTCGTCGCGCTTTTCGTGGATCGATGCGATCACGGGGCCCATGGCCACGCCGAGGTCGACGAGCACCGCTTCCGATAGCTGAAGCGAGCTTTCCAGCGTTTCGGGAACGGCATCGGTTGCACCCGCCTGATACAGGCGTGCGGCATGGTCTGCATCGCGTGCACGCGCGACGATGGTAATATCCGGCAACCATTGGCGGACGCGCTTTACGATATGTTCGGCGAGCACCGGTTGATCCATGGTCAGGATAAGCGCCTTTGCGTGGCCAAGGCTCAGCTTGTCCAATGTTTCGGGCCGTGAGATATCGCCAAAGATAACTTTATACCCGCCGCGTCGCGCCGCTGTGACGGCATCCACATTGGATTCAACCGCAACATAAGGCTGCCCGTGCTTCGTCAGCATGTCGGCCACCAAATGACCGACCCGGCCAAAGCCGATAACGACCGTGCGCGGTTCCTGCGTCGGGTCTAGCTCATGCACCTCGTCATCGCTCTCGCGCAGCTCAAGGCGGCGCGCCATGTCGTGGCCGATGCGCGCCAATATCGGTGTGATGGTCAACCCAATTGCCGTTGCGACTTGCCAGAAATTGATGGTCGCAGCGTCAATGATCTGCGCCGCGCCGGCTGCGCCTAACACAATGAGCGTGGTTTCGGATGGGCTTCCCATCAGAACGCCTGTCTCGGTGGCGGTCCCCGTGCGTGCGCCGTTCAGCTTCAGCAGGCCCGCGGTAACCGCCGCCTTTATCAGAACGATGCTGGCCACTGCACCAACCAACGCCGCCCAATTGGCCGCGACAAAGCGTAAATCAACTTGCATGCCGATGCTGATTAGAAACACACCCAGCGCCAGCCCCTTAAACGGCGCGGTCATGACTTCGACTTCGGTATGATAGTCCGTCTCGGCAATTAACAGGCCAGCGATCATTGCGCCGACGATGGGTGAAAGGCCGACGGCACCGGTCGCGAGACTTGCCACGATCACGACCAGCAGGCTGACCGATACAAATAGTTCAGGGCTTTTGGTGCGCGCTGCCTGCCCGAACAGGCGGGGCAGGAAGAAACGGCCAAGCACAAGCATACCGACGATCACCAATGTGCCCTGCCATAGCACAGTAACCATGCCTTCCCACGAATCGGAATCCGCCTGTGGTGCCAGTGCGCCCAGGACGAAGATAATCGGAACGATCGCAAGATCTTCGAAAAGCAACATCGCAAGGGCCGATTTGCCAACGGCAGAATGCGTGCCTGATATGGGCAGCACCAGCGCAGTCGATGAAAGCGCCAGCGCAATGCCGATGCCAATCGCCGCCGTCAGGTTATATCCAAAAAGCAAAAGCCCTGCGGCAATTATGATTCCCGCACCGAACAATTGCGCTGCGCCCACGCCAAAAACCAGACGCCGCATCTTCCACAATCGCCGAAAGGACAGTTCAAGCCCTATCGTGAACAGCAATAAGATAATGCCATATTCGCCAATGGGTCCAATGGCCTCTGTATTGGTGATGGTAACCCATTCAAGCAATGGATAGCGTTCGACCAACGTCCCAAGGCCCATGGGGCCGACGAGTATCCCCACCAAGATGAAACCGATAATGGGCGTGATGCGAAAACGGGCAAACGCCGGGATGACGATGCCTGCTGCGCCCAGAATGACGAGCAGATCGCTGATGCTTTCGCTGTGTAATTCGCCTGCCATGCCCACCTTCTACGCCAATGCCGTATGAAAAGGGAAGGACCGGACAATAAAAAAGCGCGGAGGTTGCCCCCCGCGCTTTGTTGTACTTATCAGTTTGCTGTTACTGCCAGCTGCCCATTTTGGCTTCGAGGTTGGCGCGAACCTGTTCAAAGAACTGCTCGGTCGTCATCCATGCCTGGTCTGGACCAATGAGGATCGCGAGATCCTTTGTCATGTGGCCGTCTTCAACGGTCTGGATGCACACTTCTTCAAGCGTTTCTGCAAAGCGCGTTACTTCGGGTGTTTCGTCAAATTTACCACGGAATTTCAGACCGCCGGTCCATGCAAAAATCGACGCAATCGGGTTGGTCGATGTTGCTTTGCCCTGCTGATGCTGGCGGAAATGGCGCGTTACGGTACCATGTGCGGCTTCGGCCTCAACGGTCTTGCCATCTGGTGTCATCAGAATCGACGTCATCAATCCAAGCGAACCAAATCCTTGTGCGACTTGGTCGGACTGCACATCGCCATCATAGTTTTTGCACGCCCAGATGAACTTGCCCGACCACTTCAGCGCGGACGCGACCATGTCATCGATCAAGCG
>CAZCXQ010000237.1:0-3348 GCA_964502655.1 uncultured Sphingorhabdus sp. | reverse complement strand
GGCCGGTGCGCCAACGCACATGCACCCCGTGGACGAAATGATGTCCGTCTCGGTCATGTTTTCGATGTGCGGGGTCAACAAGACGCGGTTTATTGACGCCGTAAAGGCCGACCCGCAAACCTATGGCGACTGGGCCGTGGGCGGTGAGTGGGAAGTGATCACCAGCGGCAAAGAGGATGAAATGTTTTCGCCATTCTTGCGCAAGCCGTTTCAGAAGGCGCTGGAGGCAGGGCTGATACCGGACAGTGTGAAAACCATGGCGGGCACATGTGGCACCGTTTCGGATCAGTGAGACCTCACTTATCTCAACATGTGCCATCTCTATCTCGACGGCACGGATCCCGATGCCCTAACCCATGGGGAAATGGCGGGACGAAAACAGGCGATGCACGCCATTGCGGCGTTGCAGGCCTTCATGCCGGGCTGCGAAGATGCAAAGCTGCGCAATTTCGGCATGACACTTGGCATTCGCGATACGCGCAAGATTGATGCGCTTTACAATATGACCGCAGACGATGTGATGGAACAAGGCCGCTTTGACGATAGCATCGGCATTTTTCCTGAATTCATCGACGGCTATGGCTATCTTATTTTGCCGACAACCGGCCGCTATTTCCATCTTCCCTATCGGTCGATGGTTCCAAAAAATGTGAAGCACCTGATTACCGCCGGTCGTGTCATTGGCGGTGACAAGGTCAGCCATGCCGCCGTTCGCAACATGATGTGTTGTGCGGTTGCGGGGCAAGGTGCCGGCGTTGCTGCGGCGTTGGCGGTCAAGACCGATCGCGACTTTGACGAAATTGATATCAGCGCCGTGCAAAAGGAACTGGTCCGCCAAGGTGCCCGCATTTCTTAAGCGGACAGATCAGGGTCCAGCGCAGCTTGCAGGCGTTTGCGGAGCAGCAAAATGAGCGTCCCACCCACCAGAGCGATGGCCGCATCCATAGCCCAGAAAACCGATGGGGTCATTTGGTCAAAATAGCTGCCCACCCATCCAGCGAGCACATGTGCGACAAAGGGCGACAGAAACGCAACGCCCATCAGGAAAGAGCCCATCCCCGCGGGTGCCGCCCTGCTGACGATAGCCAGCGTCGTTGGCCAATAATACATCCAGGCGAGCCCCATGATCAGCCATCCCGCGATTGCCCACCCCGCGCCCACACTGTCTGGTTCACTCAGGCCTAAATTGCCATAAGCGAAAAGAAGTGCGCCAATGGCAATGATGCATGTTCCAATTCCGACTTTCGTCACGCTGCTTGGTTCACTGCCGCGCTTGGCCTGCCATGCCCAGAATGCAATCAACGCCGGCGCTGCAAGGACAGAGCCCATCGAGTCCATCGATGCAAACCAACTCGATGGCACCTCGCCAAGCGACGTCGCCAAATTCACATATTGATCGACCCACAAGATACCGATGCTCCATACCATCGGATACGCAATTTCAGCGGGTATGGTGAGCGCAATAACAAACAGCAGCACCGCCACCCGTTTGCGTTCAGCAGCGGTCATGGGCGGGGCCTTTTCCCGTTTGCGCGCCACCGGACGGTCATCCGGCAGGTGCTTCTGGCCCAGAACATAGGCGACGAGCGCGATCAACATCAAAGCCGCCGCAACCGCAAAACCGGCATGCCAGCCATAAACGGCTGCGACCAACCCCGTCACGAACGGTCCGCTGGCCGCACCGATGCAAATGCCTGTCGAAAAAATGGTAAATCCGCGCGACCGCATGGATTCATCCGAGCGAGGGTAAAGCGCGCCGACCTGCGCGGAAATATTGCCCTTGAGAAATCCAGATCCAAGGATCAGCAGCAAGAGCGCAAATAGGAAGCTTGCATAAAAGGACATCGCCAGATGCCCTGCGCTCATCAGGATTACGCCGATCATCACCGTGCGCTTTGCACCCAATATGCGGTCGGCAACCCAACCCCCAACCATAGGCGTGAAATAGACCAAGCCGGCATACCAGCCATAAATGATCGCCGAAAAAGCGACGTCGCTCATAGGTCCGCGAAATTCGAACATATTGCGGAGCGCGGCGAGCCCAATGACGTGCGCCGCATTTTCAGGCTGCAGCAGCTCTTTGACCATATAGAGCGTGAGCAGCGCAGACATTCCATAAAAGGAAAAGCGCTCCCACATCTCTGTGAAAGATAAATAATACAGGCCCTTGGGGTGACCGGACGGCTGGCCAACTGCGGTTTGTGCGATCTTATCCAAGCTTATTCCCCCCAACATTCTGTGCGCCCGTAGCGACGTCAGTATCTATGCCTGCTTAGGCGAGGGGTGCAAGGGAATGATTAAGAGTGGCAGATTTACTATACCGCTGAACATGTATCTGCCTTCAGCATCTTCGGCTGAGGAGGTGCATATTCGCATGTGGGGAATAACGCCGGTGCTTTGCGCTGGATCACGCTATTGCTGCGACATGCTATCGTGGCAGATGCGATTGTTGAAGTTCATCGGACGCGCAGAATAATTGCGGTAATTGGCGGACAGGGTGGGATTCGAACCCACGGTGAGCTTCCACCCACGACGGTTTTCAAGACCGTTGCCTTAAACCACTCGGCCACCTGTCCGCTTACGAAGTGCCCCTAGCCATCCCGCAAAGCGATGGCAAGGGCAGATGCGGACTAAGTGTGGCTTCTGACCGCGACCGGATGTGGGGTGGCCGCGACCAAAGCATTTCACACTATGGGTACAATGTGCCAATATGCGGCCTTCAACACAAATGGAGGCCGCGTGCGCATTAACCGGAAGTTTTGGCTATCAACGCTAATCTGCACCAGTGCGTGCTTGTTTGGGCCCACAAGCGCCGCCCAGGAAATTCCCGCGCCAACCACCGAAAGCGCAACTGATGCACATGAGGCCGGATTTCGCGCCTATCTTGGCCAAGTGCGGCAAAAGGCGCTGACCGAAGGCGTTTCGGCGGCCACGCTCGACCGTGTGTTACCTTCGTTAAGCTTTAACGCGCGCGTTGTTCGGCTTGACCGACAACAGCCGGAGGGCGCTTCGAATGCGCCGGTCCCCAATTTTGCGCCCTATAAAGCCCGCCATGTCGATGCATCGCGCATTAGCCGGGGCCGCGCGAAATATACCGAGCTTCGCCCACTGCTGCAGCGGATCGAAAATGAAACCGGCGTGCCGGAAGAAATCATGATCGCCATTTATGGCCATGAAACCAATTATGGATCGGTCATGGGGAACTTCAATGCGCCCGAAGCCTTGGCGTCACTCGCCTATGAAGGCCGCCGGCGGCCCTTGTTTGAGGCCGAATTGATCGCGGTGCTCAAGATGATCGACAAGGGCGTTCCGCAATATGCCATCACCGGCAGTTGGGCAGGGGCACTT
>CAZCXQ010000236.1:0-3361 GCA_964502655.1 uncultured Sphingorhabdus sp. | reverse complement strand
CATCGATACAGCAGCCAATGTTTCCGTCAGCGTGCCAATCTGATTAACCTTCACCAACAAAGAGTTGGCAAGACCTTTGCCAATCCCCATTGCCAGACGCTCTGGGTTGGTGACGAACAAGTCATCGCCGACCAACTGAACCTCGTGGCCGATCTTGTCGGTAATGGCTTTCCAACCTTCAAAATCGTCTTCACTCATGCCATCCTCAATCGAACGAATGGGATAATCCTTGCAAAGCGCAGCCAGATAATCCGCCATTTCGTGTGGAGAAAGCGAGAGACCTTCGCCCGAAATTTCATATTTGCCGTTGCGGAAAAACTCGGTCGCTGCACAATCCAGCGCAAGCACAACGTCTTCACCGGCTTTAAACCCGGCCTTGTCGATTGACATCATGATGAAATCAAGCGCGTCACGCGTCGAGGCAAGATTTGGCGCAAATCCGCCTTCATCGCCAACCGATGTCGCCAAACCCTTTTCGTGCAGGCCTTTTTTGAGCGTGTGGAAAATTTCGGAACCCCAGCGAACGGCTTCGGAAATTGATCCAGCGCCAACGGGCATGACCATGAATTCCTGAAAATCAATCGGGTTATCCGCATGTTCACCGCCGTTGATGATATTCATCATCGGGACTGGCAGGACATGTGCGTTCACGCCGCCAACATAACGATATAGCGGCAATCCACGCGCGTCCGCAGCAGCCTTTGCCACGGCCAAGCTAACGCCCAAGATCGCGTTTGCGCCAAGATTCGACTTGTTATCGGTACCGTCCAAGTCAATCATCACGGCATCGACATTTTCCTGATCTTCGGCGTCGAGTTCCAAGAGCGCTTCGTAAATCGGTCCATTAACCGCCTCGATCGCCTGCAGCACGCCCTTGCCCATATATTTGGACATGTCGCCATCACGCTTTTCCACGGCTTCATACGCGCCTGTCGAAGCACCCGATGGAACAGCAGCGCGGCCAAAACTGCCATCTTCCAACAACACATCCACTTCGACCGTAGGGTTGCCCCGGCTATCCAAAATTTGGCGGGCATGTATGTCGAGGATCGCAGTCATGGAAGGCTCCAGTAAAATCGTGATGGGAACAATGCCAGCGCGTCTATCGTTGTGTTGAGGATTTGGCAACGACGCTAAGACATATGGATTTTAAATGTAATATTATGGTGCTATAGTTGACTAAGGCACCGCCCGTACAAATATGAGATATAGCGGCGCCCATTTGAGTGCCCGCACTTAACCGATAGGAGCATATTCCCATGGCCGACACTGAAAAGCCAAAAGCGGCAGCGAAACCCGCGCCCGTGAAAAAAGCAACCGCCAAGCCAGCGGCCGCGAAGACAGCAGCAGTCAAGCCAGCCGCGTCCAAGGCCGCAAAGCCTGCTGCGTCGACTTCAGCACCGAAGGCCGTGGCAAAGGCGCAGCCTGCCAAAGGCAAAACCGACGACGTTAAATCCAAGGTCAAATCAGAAATGAACGATTTCAAATCCAAAGCAGCGGAAAGCGCGCGCGCCGCAGCTAAAAAAGGCAAGGACCGCGCGACCGAAGCGGTCGATAGCATTGGTAAACTTATTCGCGACAGCGCTGCGACCATCGATGACAATGTCGGTAAGCAATATGGCGATTATGCCCGTAGCGCAGCAGACATGGTCGAAGGCTTCGCTGGCAAGATGGACGCAAAGGATGTCGACGCCTTGGCCGATGATGCCCGCCAGTTTGTTCGCAAAAGCCCGGCAGTTGCGGTCGGCGCAGCAGCAGCCATTGGCTTTGTACTTGCACGCCTCATTCGCTCTGGCGGCAAGGACGCCTAATTAGACAGCATTAGCGGCTTTGCAAAAGGCCGCTTTTGGCCGATAAGTGAAATCAATGAGTATGGATCAGCGTCAGGACCAATCGGTGGAGGACCGCCCGAAACCAGCAGAGGCGACCGCGAGCGAACAGGTTTCGTTGGTGATGGAAGATCTGCGCGCGCTGGTGAAGGCAGAAATGCGTTATTACCGTTCGCGTCTTGATTACACCCGACACGTGTTCCGGTCGGCGTTCCTCTATGGCGCGATTGCGGGGTTCGCACTCATCGGCGCATCAATCGCGTTTGTGTTGGGGCTGGTACTTACGTTGGCCCCGTTAATCGGTCCGCTGGCGGCCACGTTGGTTGTCACTTTCACGTTTATCGTCGTTGGGATCATTTTCGGGTGGCTGGCACGAAAATGGATAAGGAAAGTTTACTTTCCGGAAATGCAAGAGAATGTCGACGATCTTACCTGAAGACCCGGTTGTCACAGACCGCGAAAGCGTCATATTGTCGAACGCAGAACGGCGTAATCTTCGGCGTAAGCTTAAGGGCAGCATCAACGTTGCTCAGGATGTTCTCAACCCCCGCAACCAGGTTCGCAAGCTGGTCGCGTTGAAAAAATCGCAGGTTAAAAGGGCTGCGGATGGGACCATCCAAGTTGTGAAGAAAAAAGCACCGCTTATCGGCCTACTCGGCGCGGCGACATTATTGGTGGCCGCCCGGCGTCCGATTTCGCGTTGGATTTCAAGCCTGCGAAAGAGTAAAACAAACACGCCCGTTGGCGATTGATATAGGAACGAAACATGAGCAAGATTGGCGACAGCATCAAAACCGCAGCTGACAGCGCGAAAGACAGCCTTGCAAGCGCGAAGGCGAAAACGACGCAATCCACTGCCGCGGCACGCGTGAAGGCGTCCGAAGTGTTTGAAAAGGGCAAGGACGCAGCCGCCAGCGGTGTGCAGCAATCGCGCGAACTCGCACGCAAAGCCAAGGGCAAAACAAGCGACGGCATTGATAAAAATCCGTTGGCCATCGTTTTAGGCGGCATGGCGATCGGCGCAATCGTCGGCGCGCTTTTGCCGCGCACGGAACGTGAAACGAAAGTTTTGGGCAAGGCTGGTAAAAAGCTGAACAAAAAGGCCCGCAAAATGGCTGAAGCCGCGAAAGCCGCCGGTAAGGATCAGGTCGAAAGCCTCGGCCTGAACGGCGACGCGTTGCGTTTGCAATTTAGGGAGCTTGTCAGCAAAGCCGCTGTCGCTGTAAAGGCCGCGAGTCAGGCGGCAACGGATGCTGCCAAAGAGAAATAATTGGAAAACAGCGTGACCGACACAAAATTGCACCTCGTCTTTGGTGGACGGGTTGAAAACCCACAGACGTTGAAGTTTACGGATTTAGAAAAATTGGACATTGTTGGCATGTTTCCGGACTATGCCAGCGCAGAAGAAGCATGGCGTGGCGCGGCGCAGCGCACGGTTGATGATGCCGAAATGAAATATGTCGTCGTTCATTTGCACAAGTTGCTGCAACCGGACGCGTAAATCCCGCATTGGACGTTACCCTGAACATATC
>CAZCXQ010000235.1:0-3381 GCA_964502655.1 uncultured Sphingorhabdus sp. | reverse complement strand
AAAATTGATCGATGATCGCGGTAATTGGCAAGGTCGCGCCAACGGCACGCGCCTCTTCGAACGCAAGGCCCAAGTCCTTGCGCATCCAGTCAACGGCGAAGCCAAAGTCGAACTTGTCCTCGGCCATCGTGGCCCAACGATTGTCCATTTGCCAGCTTTGCGCCGCGCCGCCCGATATTGCTTCATAGACTTTTTCAACGTCGAGTTCCGCCGATTGCGCGAAACGCATCGCTTCGGACAGTGACTGGATAATACCCGCAAACGCGATTTGGTTACACATTTTGGTGATCTGTCCCGTGCCGGGGCCGCCCACATGGACCACGCGCTTGGCATAAGGTGCCATGATCGGCCGCGCGGCCTCAACCGCTGCTTCACTGCCGCCGCACATGATCGACAGGGTTCCGTTTTCGGCGCCGGCCTGTCCGCCGGTCACGGGCGCATCGACGACCAACAGACCGCGTGACTTGGCCTCTACGCCAAGCTGACGGGCTATCCGTGCGGAGACCGTTGTATGGTCGATGTACAGGCTGCCCTTCGCCATCGCGGCAAATGCACCATCGCGTCCAAGCGTGACGCCGGCCAGGTCATCGTCGGTGCCGACGCAACTGATGACGACCTCTGCATCCTTGGCGGCATCCGCAGGCGACAGCGCCAGCGTTCCGCCATAGGTCGCAACCCAGTTTTCGGCCTTGGCGCGCGAACGGTTGTACACCGTCAGATCATGTCCTGCCTGTTTAAGATGCCGTGCCATTGGGCCGCCCATGACGCCCAGTCCGATAAAAGCTATTCTAGTCATAGGTGGGTCTTAATGTTTGTTTTCACTTAACGCCAGATACGTTAGGGGCGCATTCTATGTCTGACCAACTGACCCTTGAACATGTCCGCGCCGCCCATGCCCGGATCCGTGACTCCATCGTGGCAACGCCGACGCTGCACAGCCAGACTTTGTCCAAGCTGACAGGGGCAAATATTTATCTCAAGTTCGAAAACCATCAGTTCACGGCGGCGTACAAGGAGCGCGGTGCGCTGAATGCGATCCTGCTGCTCACCGAAGAACAGCGCAGCAAGGGCGTGATCGCGGCATCGGCCGGGAACCACGCGCAAGGTTTAAGCTATCATGGCACGCGTCTGGGTATTCCGGTGACCATCGTCATGCCCGTGCCGACCCCTACGGTGAAGGTGATGCAGACGGAAAGCGTTGGCGGCAAAGTCGTGCTGCATGGCGAGACTTTTGATGATGCCTACAAACATGCGCGCTTGCTTGAGGCGGAACAGGGCCTGACATTCGTCCATCCTTTCGATGATCCTGATGTCGCCGCAGGGCAGGGGACCGTTGCGCTGGAAATGCTTGAGAGCATTCCGTCGCTGGATATGCTTGTTGTGCCCATTGGTGGTGGCGGCTTGCTGTCGGGCATGGGCACTGCGGCGCGCGCATTGAAGCCGGACATTGGCCTGATCGGTGTGCAGGCGGAGCTTTATCCGTCCATGTACGCGCTGCTCAATGATATGCAGATGCCATGCGAAGGCGACACGCTGGCGGAAGGCATTGCGGTGAAAATCCCCGGATCGTTCACCAGCGAAGTCATTCGCGGTCTGGTCGACGAAATCGTCTTGGTTAGCGAGGCGCAATTGGAAACCGCCGTCAGCTTGCTGCTGCAAATTGAGAAAACCGTGGTCGAAGGCGCTGGCGCGGCGGGGCTCGCGGCCGTGATGGCCCATCCGGAGATATTCAAGGGCAAGAATGTCGGGATTGTCTTGTGTGGCGGTAACATCGACACGCGCCTGCTGGCGAACGTCCTGTTGCGTGACCTTGCGCGCTCCGGACGCCTTGCGCGCCTCCGCCTGACGCTTCAGGACCGCCCCGGCGCGTTGTTCAAAGTCATGCGTTTGTTCAACGAGCATAACGTCAACATCATCGAAATTTATCATCAGCGCATTTTTACGACGCTTCCGGCCAAGGGCCTGATTACCGACATCGAATGCGAGGCCCGCGATGCGGAACAATTGCAGGGTCTTGTCGATGGTCTGGATGCCGCCGGTTACAAGGTCGAGCGGGTCGAGCTCAACAAATAATCGGGAACGCACGAAACATGGTAAATTCGCTTTTCAGCGGCTCGGGACCTGTGCATAAAAGGTAAAGAACATCTTAACAGCCCCAGCGCACGAGCGGAGAGAATATGAGCGCACCAGTCCGTTTTCCGCGGTTTTTTGTAACCACCCCGGGGCCCTGTCCATATTTGCCCGGCAAGACCGAGCGCAAGGTGTTTACCGAGCTTAACGGCAACCACGCAGACGAACTGAACGAAGCGCTGGGCCGCATCGGATTTCGCCGCAGCCAGAATGTTGCCTACCGCCCGAGCTGCCTTGATTGTAAGGCCTGTGTATCGGTTCGCGTGCGGACCGATGAATTCCGCCCCAACGCCACGCAGCGCAAAATATTACGGCGCAACGCGGATCTGGTGGTCAGCGCATGCCGCCCATGGTCGACATCCGAACAATATGATCTGCTCCGCCGCTATCTGGCGGCCCGCCATCCCGAAGGCGGCATGGCGAATATGGACGACATGGATTATGCCGACATGGTTGAACAATCCCCCGTCCAAAGCCATGTGGTGGAATATCGCACACCCACAACTTTCGGTCAGCTGGGCGAATTGGTGGGTGCGTGCCTGACCGATCAGCAAAGCGACGGCGTGTCGATGATCTACAGCTTTTACAATCCCGACATCGACGATCGCGGCGGCCTTGGCAACTTCATCATCATGGACCACATTCTGCGCGCAAAGGCGGCTGGCCTGCCTTATGTGTATCTGGGCTATTGGGTAAATGGCGCCGCACGGATGCAGTATAAAACGCGCTACCGGCCATTGGAACGCCTTGGTCCGGATGGCTGGGAATTGTTTGATCCGGACGCTGAAGGCTGAAAATAGTCACCGAAGGCTAGATAGGGCCTCACTTGCTGCAGCCACGGTCCTTGCGACGTCGTCGGCGCTCGTATTCCAGCCACAGACGCTGATCCGCATAACACGTTCGCCGTCCCAGCTGCCACCGCTCAGGAAAGCTTCGCCACTGGCGTTTATCGCGGCGATCACCGCGTCGCTGATATTCGAACCGTCTTTTGCATCGAACCGTATCAGGCCCTGATTCATTGTCGGACGCGCGATGCCCGTGGCGCCTTCTAGGTGCACGATCCCGTCATAGATGGCGGCGGCATGGTCGCAGCATCGTTCGATCATCTCCGATAGGCCGTCACGACCGAGTTCCATTAAAGCGGCCAACGCTGGTAAAGCCCGGGCGCGACGCGACCATTCCGGCGTGAAGTCCATAGGATCGCGAACGTCGCCGCCACTGGTCAGATATGCAGCCGTCATGCGCATCGCC
>CAZCXQ010000234.1:0-3407 GCA_964502655.1 uncultured Sphingorhabdus sp. | reverse complement strand
AGCGCACGAACATTGCCGTCGACATCGGCTTGCTGGGCCAAGTCGAGCAATCCGACAATCCCGCCCATCGCCTTTGCCAGCTGGCTTTCAATCCAGCTTTCCGCGCGCGTGACAATCTCGCGCAGGGCGTCGCCTTCCAATCCGGCGACGGCCTTTACGGGCGTAAATGCAGGTTGAAGCAGCGTGCGGCCTTTGGTCAATGTGCCCAGAAGGTCATCCTTCCAGAAGATCGAAGGTTTACCCTCCCCATCGGCTGCGAGCGAGAATTCGCTATCCTCTGCCATAGTTACGTCCTTTGCCTTTTGCCTCAAATGCGCTGCCAGATGTCGTTCTGCGGCAGCCAATAACAATTTACGGTCACCCGCTTTTGCCGCCGGGTCAACCCGAAAGGCAAATCCTTGTAAAGTCCCAATGTCCTCGCCATCAACCAGAACGCGATTATCCTGCTGGATTTCAACGGGTAACAGCCCGACATCGCCAGCACCTTTGCGCAGCAACATCGATGTCCGTTTATCGACAAACCGCTGACGCAGGGCATCGTGCAATGCATCCGATAATTTTTCTTCGAGCGCCCGCGCGCGTTCGGCCATTGCCGGGGGGTTGGCCAGCCAATCGTGCCGGTGCGCGATATAGGTCCATGTCCGCACCGCTGCGATTCGGGCGGACAGCGTGTCGACGTCGCCTTGAATATTATCCAGCCGCGCCAGCTCATTGGCGTAAATGCCGTGCGGAATGACGCGCGCGCCCTGCCCCAGATATTGCCACAAGGACGCGACAAAGCGGCTGTGATGTTCCTCACCCATTTGCCGGAAATCCGGCAAGCAGGCCACTTCCCACAACCGCGCCACATCAACAGGATGCCGGATCAGCGATTTCACGTCGGGCATTTCGGCCAAGCGCTTGAGCACCAACAGGTCGATGACCTTGGGCGCGGGTAACAGGCCCGGACGGTCCGGTTTTTTCTCAAGATCGGCAATCAGCGTCGCGATGTCGTTAAATCTTGGTTGTGCTTCACGCCAATATAGCCAGTCTAGCCGCGGGAAACTGTGCCCTTCAATCGCCAGCACGTCTTCGGGGGTAAACTCGCTGCCTTCGCCTGCGAGCGTGCCAAAGCTTCCGTCCCGTTGGTGCCGTCCGGCCCGCCCCGCAATTTGCGCCATTTCGGCGACGGTCAACCTGCGCCTGCGCGATCCGTCGAATTTCGACAGGCTGACAAAGGCGACATGCGCCACATCAAGGTTCAGCCCCATGCCAATCGCATCGGTGGCCACGAGATAATCAACCTCGCCCGACTGGAACATCGCCACCTGCGCATTGCGGGTGCGCGGCGACAAAGCGCCCATGACAACCGCAGCGCCGCCGCGCATCCGTCGTAATGTTTCGGCGACTGCATAGACCTGCTCAATCGAAAACGCGACGATGGCAGAGCGTTTGGGCAGCCGGGACAGCTTCTTTGCGCCGGCATAGCTTAACGTGGAAAAGCGGGGACGAGATATGATCTCCGCATCGGGCAGCAGCGACCGGATGATCGGGCGCAGGCTTTCCGATCCCAAAATCATCGTTTCCTCACGCCCGCGGGCATGCAAGATGCGGTCTGTGAAAATATGCCCGCGTTCGGGGTCTGCCCCCAATTGCGCTTCGTCAATTGCGACGAAGGCAAATTCACGGTGGATCGGCATGCTTTCAACGGTGCAGCAATACCAGCGCGCCTGTGGCGGCTCGATCCGCTCTTCGCCCGTAATCAGCGCGACATTTTGCGCGCCCTTAATCGCCACCAGCCGGTCATAGATTTCCCGCGCCAGCAGGCGCAAAGGAAAGCCTATCATCCCGCTCGAATGGGCACACATCCGCTCCACAGCGAGATGGGTCTTGCCGGTGTTGGTTGGACCTAAAATGGCCGTGAGGGCGGAACGGACTGGAGGCAAAAGTTTAGGTGGCTGTCAATTCTGCGGCGAGTTCTTTCAAAGGAACTTCGGTATTTGCCAATTGTTCAGCGGTAGGCGACAAGCCTTCTGTCACAAAGGCGCGGCCCTGCACATAATCCTTGGTGGCGTTTACACAATCGAGTGCAATGACACGGCCCGATTTCAAATAGATCAGCGAAAAGCTGCGTGCGTCCAAATCGCCGCGCAACACAGTCGTGTCATAGCCTGCGCTGATGCCGACGGTTTGCAGCCTTAAGTCATATTGGTTCGACCAGAACCACGGCACCGCATGATATTCGGTCAGCGCACCCATGAGGCTTTTCGCCACCGCATTGGCCATGTCATTGGCATTCTGCACCGATTCCACGCGCATGATATTGCCGCCGGCAAAGCTGTTGGCATGGGCCGCGCAGTCACCAATGGCAAAGATATCTGGCAAGGACGTCCGGCAATACGCGTCGACGTCAACACCAGCGCCGCCAGCGGCACCCGCCGTCAACAAAGGCGCAACCGAAGGGATGATGCCAATGCCAACGATGACCATTTGCGCAGGTATAACTTCGCCATCGGTCAAGCGAACGCCGGTGGCGACATCGTCGCCTTCAATCGCCGCAATGCCGACGTTCAGACGCAGATCGACGCCATGGCTGCGATGTTCGGATTCATAAAAACGCGACAGCGGTTCGCCAGCGACCCGCGCAAGCACGCGATCCATCGCCTCCAGCACCGTCACTTTCTTACCCATTTTACGCAGCACCGCTGCGGCCTCAAGCCCGATATAGCCGCCGCCGACAATCACAACGTCCGCGACATCATCCAGGCCTTCGACCATGTGATCCACATCGGCCCGGGTTCTGACAACATGCACGCCGCGCAGGTCGCCTCCCGTGACCGGCAATTGCCGTGGGTCGCCGCCTGTGGCCCAGATCATATGGCCATAGGAAATGACAGTCCCGTCAGAAGTCGTGACGGAATGCGCGGCAGCATCCACCGTGTCCACCCGCTGGCCAAGCAGCATATCCACCGAACGCTCCGCCCTGATCTGCTCCGGCGTCGACCCCGACCCTGCGAGCGCCACCGTCGACACCGGCGTCGTCCACTGGTCCCGTCCGCTTACCGCCGAGGAGCTTGTCACCGCTGCCGACTACCTCCGCAGGCTCGACGCCTCCGCGGTCCACCCGCGCGAGGGTCAGGAGCGGTACGGCGCGGCACTGTCTGCACGGTCCACCTGGATCGAGAGCTTGCCGCGCTGATGCTCGACATCCCCACCCCCGCCGCCACGCTCCGCCAAGCCCGCGCGCTGCTCTCCCCGCGAGCTCGCGCGGGCCTCGACGCGCTGCCCGCCGAGGACGTGGCCGCGCTCGCCGCGCAGTGCGACTGACACCGCCAAGGGGGGGGCGGCGCCCGGCCGATCTGGGCTCACGAGAGAGAAGGACCACGGACATGCACACGCCGATCACCGTCACCCCGAGCGAGGTTTTT
>CAZCXQ010000233.1:273-3421 GCA_964502655.1 uncultured Sphingorhabdus sp. | reverse complement strand
GAAACCAAGAAGATGGTTGCCGAACGCCACCTTTAAATAACGGGACGGCAGTTGGACACACCCGCTTTTGATAGCAGTCCGGATCCGGACAATCCCGGTTGGCTAAACTGGCAGATGACCGATGCCACGCGCTATAATGGCACGGTGCTTGGTAAAATGCTGGTGCGCAGTGAAGGCCATCATAAAGCACGCCTGCGCATGTTTCCCGAACACCGCCACAGCAACTTGCGCGACGCGGTGCATGGCGGCGTCACGCTCGGTTTTATTGACGTGGCCATGTTTGGCGCATCGCGGATGTTTGGCCTGATTGAAGCGGGCGCTGCCGTTACGCTTGACCTATCGGTGCAGTTCATTGGTGCTGGCGTAATCGGCGAACCACTTGAGGCAGAGGTCGAACTTTTGAAAGAAACGGGTCGCCTGCTGTTCATGCGCGGCATCGTCTCGCAAGGCGAGTCCCGCGTCGCAGCGTTTTCAGGGACGATCCGAAAACCCAGTCAGAAATGATGGCCGCCTCGGTCACGGATCGGCACGCAGCCCTAGTCAGTGCAGGCGAACTGAAGCCTGATGCTGATCAAGCCAAAGCCGTTTTGGCGCTGGCGAAAGTGCAAGCAGATCTTGAGGCTGTGCCACCCCGCGGAAGCACAATGTGGCGTTTCTTGGGGCGCAAGCCGGAACCGGCGCGCGGATTATATTTATGGGGCGGTGTTGGGCGCGGGAAATCCATGCTCATGGACCTGTTTTTTGACAGCGTGCAGATCAAACGGAAACGCCGTGCACATTTCCACGAATTCATGCTGGATATCCACGCACGGCTAAAGGTTGAGCGCGCAAAAGAAAAAGGCGATCCTATTCCGCCCGTCGTCGCGGCACTGGCGGATGAAGCGCGGTTGCTCTGCTTTGACGAAATGGTCGTCAACAACATGGCCGATGCAGCAATTATGTCGCGGCTTTTCGCGGGATTGATTGCTGCAGGCGTCACCGTGGTCACAACATCAAACCGGCACCCCGATGACCTGTATAAGGACGGCCTTAACCGCCAGCTATTTTTGCCGTTCATCGCGTTGATCAAAGACAGGCTTGATATTTTTGCGCTCGATGGCCCGACAGACTATCGGCGCGACCGTTTAGGCAATGCCAAAACCTGGCTGGTACCCAATGGCGCCGAGGCGACGGCCGCGCTTTCGGAAACATTCTTCCGCATGACGGATTACCCACCCGAGGACCGCGCACATGTCCCCTCCTTGGAACTCGACGTGGGCGGCGGCCGGACGTTGCATGTGCCAAAGGCGCTGAAGGGTGTCGCCGTTTTCTCGTTCAAGCGTCTGTGCGCGGAGGCACGTGGTGCCTCTGACTATTTGGCAATCGCGCGGCGGTTTCACACCGTTTTGATGGTGGGCATTCCGGTGCTTGGGCCGCACAACCGCAATGAAGCGGCGCGATTTGTGACGCTGATCGATGCGTTGTACGAATATCGCGTGAAGTTTTTGGCGAGCGCAGATGCCGTTCCTGACCAGCTTTACCCAATGGGCGACGGGCGTTTTGAATTTGACCGTACCGTATCGCGGCTGATGGAAATGCAGTCGGAAGATTATCTGGCGGAAGGCCACGGCGCGCGCTAGCATTACATAAAGGAGAGAAAAGATGATCGGACGGAGCACGTTTTTATTGGCAGGCATGTTGGCCCTGACAACCGCTGCACATGCACAAACAGCTGCATCGAAAATAGCATCGGAACGCGCGCTCTTTGCAAAGATTGTCGAAATTCCCACCGTTGAGGGGCAGCCTGCCGAATTCAAAAAGCTGACCACATTATTGACGGCGGAGTTCCGAAAGGCTGGCATCACGAACGTGATCGTCAAGGATCATGACAATACCCAGACAATGATTGTCCGTTGGCCCGCAGCAAAGCCGTCGGGCAAAAAGCCGATTTTGCTGATGGCGCACATGGATGTTGTCGCCGCCAAAGCAAGCGATTGGAAATATCCGCCATTTAAATTTCGCGAAGAGGGCGGCTATTATCTGGGCCGCGGGTCAAACGACAATAAGGCGGCCTTGACCGGTATCGTCCTTGCCCTGCAATATTTGCGCGCAGAAAAGTTTGAACCCACGCGCGATATCATTGTGCTGTTCACCGGCGATGAAGAGACGATCGGCAACGGTGCACGGCGCGCGGCAACCGAATGGCGCGACCTGATTGACGCCGAATATGCGCTCAATGGCGATGCTGGCGGCGGGTCAGTTTTCCCTGATGGCCGCGTTGAAGGCTTCGGCATTCAGATTGCAGAGAAAACCTACGCCGATTTCCGGCTGACCGCTGTGAACCGTGGCGGGCACAGCAGCGTGCCGCGTCCTGACAATGCGATATATGCGCTGGCCAATGCACTTACCGCAGTGGAGCGGCATCGCTTTCCAGCCATGATTAACGATGCCACACGCGCGAGTTTCGAGATGCTGGCAAAAGGCGATAGTGGCCAATTTGGAGAGCTGTTGCGCAGATATCTTGCCGATCCCCAAGATCGCGAAACCGCCGATCTGTTAGAAGCGATGGACCCCGGAAGCACGCGCACGCGCTGTGTTGCAACGATGTTGTCGGGCGGTCACGCACCAAATGCCTTGCCCCAAAAGGCCGAAGCCAATGTGAACTGCCGCATTTTTCCCAGCGTCAAAACAGAAGATGTCCGGCAGCAATTGCAAGCGCTTTCAGGGCCGGATGTCACGGTATCGGCCGTTGAAGGATCGCAAACACCTGAAACCGCACCATCAGCTATGCGCGATGACATAGTCCAAGCCTATCGGGCCGCTGTCGCAACCCGCTTTCCCAACGCCCCCGTTCTGCCATTCCAATCGGCGGGCGCTACCGACGGCGCGTTTTTACGGTCCGCCGGCATTCCCGTTTATGGATTTGGTGGCCTTTGGAGCATCGTCGGACAGAAAGAGGGCGCGCATGGCTTGGATGAACGCGTCTGGGCCGAGGGATTTCATGGCCAAGTCCCCATCTGGATGGAAATGTTGCGGCGGGTCGCGGGTAACTGACCGGGTGCAGTTCACCCGTTATCGCTATTGCGAACTGTTATCAGAAAAAGCCTGAACTTTGGACCTTTATTGGGTTGTTATCCACAGCGATTCGGCGTAACGACGCCGCAATTCC
>CAZCXQ010000233.1:0-263 GCA_964502655.1 uncultured Sphingorhabdus sp. | reverse complement strand
GCAAAAAAATTGCGCTTATTGGCGCCGGTAATATCGGCGGCACGCTTGCTCACCTCGCAGCATTGAAAGGCCTCGGCGACATCGTCTTGTTCGACGTTGTTGAAGGCATTCCCCAGGGCAAGGCGCTTGACCTGTCGCAATGCGGTCCGGTCGAAGGCTTTGATGCCAAGATTACGGGTACCAATGATTATGCCGATATTGCTGGCGCCGACGTGATCATCGTCACCGCTGGTGTCGCGCGCAAGCCCGGCATGAGCCGCGAT
>CAZCXQ010000232.1:3172-3421 GCA_964502655.1 uncultured Sphingorhabdus sp. | reverse complement strand
CACGGTAGCAGGCGAGATCCATCAAACGCTTGATGTTCATCGATGTGTTACGGCGAAGATCGCCTTCTACGGTGTAGCCCGCATCGATGGTTTCGCGGATTTGCAGAACTTCGGCATCCGAAAGGTCCTGCACACGACGGCTATGATCAATTCCCAGCTTTGTCGCGATTTCGACGGCTTTAGTGCGGCCGATACCGTGAATGTAGGTAAGCGCAATGATCACGCGCTTGTTGGTTGGAATGTTAACTC
>CAZCXQ010000232.1:0-3162 GCA_964502655.1 uncultured Sphingorhabdus sp. | reverse complement strand
CCAATTTATGTACTCCTGCTCCACAGGTGCCCCGAAAGACAAACCCTATCTCAACGCTGATGATATTCCGAAACGCACAAAACCAGCGGACGCGTAAAAGCGCTGCTGGCTGCACCAGATGTTCGGAATTGACGCCGCCTTACGGTGAGTCGCACAAACTGTCAAGGCTAGCGGCGCGCTACCCCTTGCCTTTGGTCTTGGTTTTGCCGGCAATTGCGTTTTCTTCGATGAACGCAATAATCCGGCTCGCAATATCCTTGCCGCTGGCTTTCTCGATTCCTTCAAGCCCTGGCGAACTGTTCACTTCCATGATGACCGGGCCATGATTGGACCGCAGCATATCGACGCCAGCAACATTTAACCCCATCGCGCGCGCCGCGCGGACCGCGGTTGAGCGTTCTTCCGGCGTGATTTTTATGGCTTCGGCCGAACCACCACGGTGCAGGTTGGATCGAAAATCCCCCTCGGCACCCTTTCGCTGCATCGATGCAACAACCTTATTACCGATCACAAAGCAACGGATGTCGGTCGCATTTGCTTCTTTGATAAATTCCTGCACAAGGATGTTCACGTTGGCCCCGCGGAACGCCTCAATAACGGAGCGGGCCGACTTTTCAGTCTCGCCCAAAACCACACCAATGCCCTGCGTGCCTTCCAAGAGCTTGATCACAACCGGCGCGCCGCCAACCATTTTGATGACTTCGTCGGTTTGCTTGGGATCATGGGCGAACGCCGTGACCGGCAAACCAAGCCCCTTGCGCGCCAAAATCTGCAGCGACCGCAGCTTGTCGCGGGATCGGCCAATCGCAACGCTTTCGTTTAACGACCATACGTTCATCATTTCAAATTGGCGCAGCACAGCGAGTCCGTAAAATGTAATGGACGCGCCAATGCGCGGGATCACCGCGTCATATTTGCCGAGCTTCGCGCCCTGATAATATGCTTCGGGACGGTGCGACGTGATATTCATGGTCACCCGCAACGTATTCAGCACATCGATTTCATGTCCGCGCGCCAGCGCGGCTTCGACGAGCCGTTGATGCGAGTATAGGTCGGCGTTGCGCGCCAACATGGCGATTTTCATGTGCTCTTTTGTCCTTGATTCGCTGGCTTGCCCAATACCCATCGTCGTGCGCTATTGACCAGAAAGCCGCGCCTTAGCGCCCGTCGGCCAATTAGCAAGGGAAAGGCCATAGAACGCCGGTTCGCCAAGGTGAGCTGTCCGTTCCAACACAGCTTACCAAAACAAAATTGCGCTGATATGACATAGCGTTCTTGCGTGTCACCATTGGACGATCGCACCATCCGCCGGTCTATGACGGGCGCTTCATAACGCTTTGGCTTTTCGCCCGCATTCAGACGGAACCAGAATTCAACCCACGGCTTGCCGTCGCGGACGATCGGCTTAATCCGGGTTGCATGTATCGATGATGTCGCTGCGCCCGTGTCCATTTTCGCGTGCACGTGCGACAGGCCAAGGCTCGGCACATCGACCATTTCGCACCAGCCAATTTCTAATTTACCGCCTGAACGTGGCTTGCTTCCCCCCGCAGCCAATTAGTTTGGCTCCGGTGCGAGCGGATCAGCAACCGGATCATCTTGGGCTGCCGAGTCCGCTTGTGTTTCAGTCGGGTCGGCAGCTTCAGTCGCAGGGCCCATGTCCAACGTCTCAATATCCAGATTAAAGCCGTCAACCTTGGGTGGCTCATCTGCCGGCGGCGTAAACGGCAGCAGCATATTTTTAAACTGCTCGCCCAATACCTTATCAACCGCAGGCGCAATTTCCGCGACCTTATAGCGCATATAGCCGCCAACAACATAAGAGAAGCTGACGCGTGTGGCACCGTCTTGCTTTGCGGGTTCCATAGCAACGGTCAGCGTGCCAATCACAGCTTCCGACTGGAGTGGCCCCAACGCACCTTGCATCCGCAAGACTTTTCCAGGTTGCGCAAAAATAACGCGCATATGCTCGACGCTTCCGACGGTCTTGACCTTCCCATTGGCGTCGGTTTCCTGAAACAGTTCGCAAAAGCACCCATTGGCTTGCGCATCGATATAAAAGCCCGCGGTAGAGCCCGACCAGCTATGCGATTTGTTCCAATAGTCCTTTGGCGCAATCAGGCGCGTCCAAATCTCATCGGGCGTTGCCTGAACCGTGGCGATGTGGATGACGTTAAAACCGGTTTCCGACGCAGCTTTAACGTCCGCAAATGCCGGCGATGCTGTTGCAGCCAATATAGCTGCCGTGATGACAAGATGTTTCATGGAACGCGTTTCTAACAACCGTTTCCATTTCCGTCACGTTTAACTTGTTTCAGCGGGCGTCAGGCGATGATCGCTTCAATCGCCTTCGTTACGTCGTCAATCGGCGCCATGCCATCGACGCGGCTTACAAGGCCGCGGGCATCATATAGTGGCAAGATCGGCTCGGTCTTTGCGCGATACTCCGCCATGCGGGTGCGGACGGTTTCTTCATTGTCATCGGGGCGACGCTTAAATTCATGCGACCCGCATTTGTCACAGGTGTCGGCTTTGAGCGGTTTTTTGAAAACGTCATGATAGCCATCACCGCAATTGGCGCAGGTGAAACGGCCAACAACGCGTTCGACCAACGCGTCTTCGTCAACAACCAGTTCAATCACATAATGGAGCGTGCGTTCGCGCGCGGACAACAGACCATCGAGAAGCGCGACTTGCGGCGCCGTGCGTGGGTAGCCGTCAAAAATCAGGCCCTTGTCCGCAGGGATCGCATCCATATGCTCGCCAAGGATCTCGGCCATCAATTCGTCTGGGAAAAGCTTCCCCGCCTTCATGATCTCATCCGCCATTTTACCGACTTCAGTGCCCGCCTTTACGGCAGCGCGCAGGATGTCGCCGGTCGACAATTGCACCATGCCATATTTCGCGACGAGAAATGCAGCCTGCGTTCCTTTGCCTGCGCCAGGAGGCCCCAAAAGGATGATATTCATGAAACGTTTCCCTGTTCGTTTCGATGTCGCACCCCTTAACGGGCGCGTCCACCCTTCAACTTGGCCTTCTTCAACAAATCCCCATATTGGTGGGCGAGCAGATGGCTCTGAATCTGTGAAATCGTATCAATGGTGACGTTGACCAGAATGAGCAAGCTGGTTCCACCAATCGCAAAGAACTGCTGCTGGCCTG
>CAZCXQ010000231.1:0-3450 GCA_964502655.1 uncultured Sphingorhabdus sp. | reverse complement strand
TATGAAGCATTGGCGGCACGCTCGCGCCGCGTCGAAACGGGAATTGCTGCCGAATGAACAGCGTTGAACGCCTCGTCCACATGGCCAACCAGATTGCAACCAATCTGGCGACCGACGCTGCACCCGTATCTGCGGTCGCCGATCATATTCAGCAATTTTGGGACCCGCGCATGAAAAAGATGATTTTTGCGCATGGGACCGCGGGCCTGTCTCCGATTGCGGCTGCTGCCATCACCTTACTGACCGACGCGCAAAATGGCACCTGATCAGGGTTCAAAACCAATCCATTTTTCCGTGCTTAAGCCTGATCAGGGCGTGACCGAAACCATAGAACGCAGCATCATTGTCGAGGCGCCTGTCGCAATCGAATATAATGGCATCGGCTATGCCGTGATGATGGCAACGCCCGTTGATCTTGAGGATTATGCCATTGGCTTTAGCATGTCGGAGGGGTTGATTAGCCGCGCCGACCAAATTTTGGCGGTCGACGCACATAGAGCCGATTTGGGCTGGATATTGCGGATTCAGGTGCCCGCAGAAAACGCCGAAAAAGTCTTTGCCCGTGCGCGGCAGCGCGTTTCGGAAAGCAGCTGCGGGCTGTGTGGCATAGATAATCTGGAAGAGGTCATGCGCCCCTTGCCGCGGGTCACTGCGCAGATCGATGTATCGGACGCCGCCATGTTTACAGCATTATCGGCATTGCGTGCACATCAAACACTCAATGCCCAAACGGGTTCCGCGCACGCAGCGGCATTTTGTGCGCCAGATGGCTCTATTTTGATGACGCGGGAAGACGTGGGCAGGCACAATGCGCTCGACAAATTGATTGGAGCGTTTGCGCGCGCGCACATCGACATCGCGGCCGGCTTTATCATTTTGACCGCGCGCTGCAGCCTTGAACTGGCGCAGAAGGCTATTCTTGCCAACTGTCCCATGCTCGTGACGATATCGGCGGCAACGGACCTTGCCATCCACGTGGCGGAAAAATCCGGCCTTCGCCTGATCAGCCTAGCGCGTGCAGACTCGGCGCTTGCCGCAATGCCGCAAACCGGTTGATCAACCAGCTGCGGAACATGGAAATCGCGGCATCGCCCAAATCATCGGCGTGGAGTTTCAGATAATAGCCATAGCCGTCTTCGATGACTGCATCATATGGCATGACGAGCCGCCCGTCCGCGATTTCCCGGGCAAACATATCTATGTCGCCTAAAAATACCCCACTTGCGGCCATGGCATATTGCGCAGCTGCAATCGTCGTATCGAATGCGAGACCACCATGCGTGGCCATGGTCAGCCCATTTTGTCGCAGATAGGCCGTCCACAAAAGATCGCGCGGCTCTCCGTCCAGTTTCAGGTGAAGCAGCTCCTGACTTTCCAGAAATTCCTCCAGCGACTTCCCCTGGCTGGCAATGGCCGTCGCGGGCGCACAGAGCGGCGCGACACGGACCATCCAGAGAAGGTCTGTAATCCGGTCGTCGACATTGGGGCGGTCATAGGCAATCGCCATATCGAAATCGGTGGCTGGCAAACCGGTAACATGCGCGCTCGAAACATCAAGCCGGATGTCCGGATGTTCAGCGCGAAAATCGCGCAGCATTGGCAGAAACAGCTGCTGCAACAAGGATGGCGGCACATGGAGCCGAAGCGAACGGCTTGTCACTTCATCATTGCGGATTGAGTTCATCGTTTGCTCAAGCCGGTCGAGGCATTTGCTGACGACCGGCAACAGCTCTTCCCCTGCGGGTGTTAGCAATAGGCGCGAGGCATCGCGGACGAAGAGTTGCTTCCCCAGCAATTCCTCAAGCCCGCCGACATGCCGGCTCATGGCACTTTGCGACACAGAAAGCGCCGATGCGCCGCCTGTGAAGCTCAAATTCTGGCCCACCGCTTCAAAGGCGCGCAAGGCATTCAACGGCAACCAACGACGGTTAATATTACTGCGGTTGGAAATGGAATCGACCTTTCAAAATCATATTGGTTTCCAGTGACGTCACTGCCCTACATTTTGACATAGGGCTATGCGAAAATGCGATTTTATTCGACCGGTCAAGTGGCCCATTCTCCGATCTGGGGAAAATTAACCAAAGGCATAAAAATGGACTTAGGGCGGATTGACGCGCTGTTCCAGCAGCGTCGCGAAGGACACACCTTACCGCAGGGTCTTTATACGGATCCTGACAGCTTCGATTTCGATATGGCCGCTATTTTCGGTCAAAGCTGGCTTATGGCTGGCCTCGAATGCGAACTGCCCAAGGCCGGAAGCTACGTATCGATGATGGTCGGCAAATGGCCGGTTATCATTACGCGTGATCGGCAGGGCGATATCCGCGCCTTTCACAACAGCTGCCGCCATCGCGGCTCCATGATTTGTGCCGTCGGCAGCGGGACCGCGCCCAAGCTGGTGTGCCCTTATCATCGTTGGACATATGATCTGGATGGCTCTTTGTTTGCCGCAAACCGGATGGGCGATGATTTTGACAAAGCCGAACATGGCCTAAAACCTGTCGCTATCGAATGTGTTGCAGGGGCGATTTTCATCTGCCTGTCCGAAACACCGCCGCCCATTGACGACTTTAGCGCGAAGCTTGCCGAATATGCAGCCCCGCATAATCTGAAAGACGCAAAGCTCGCCTATGAGAGCGTTCTGGTCGAAAATGCCAACTGGAAACTGGTGATGGAAAATGGCCGCGAATGCTATCACTGCAGCACCGGCCACCCCGAACTGTCCAAAACATTTCCGGTCGGAATGTCGAAGCATTTTGACAGCGGCCATGATGCACGCGTCATGGCTTTCGAAGAAAAAATGGATGCGCTTGGCCTGCCGCAAACGCCGGTTGAGGGGCATTATTGGCAAATCGCGCGCTTTGCATTGAACGAAGGCTGCGTTTCGATATCGGGCGATGGGAAGCACCTGTCCAAAAAACTGATGTGCGACGCCAATGAAGGCGATATCGGTTCCATGCGCTGGGCGATTGATCCGCACTGTTTTGTGCATTGCACCGCAGACCATGTGTTCATGTTCAGCGCCATGCCCGTCGGCCCCAATGAAACCCATGTCACTGGCAAATGGTATGTCCATAAAGATGCTGTCGAAGGCGTCGATTATGACGTCGAAAAACTCATCGCATTGTGGACCATGACAAATTTGGAAGACAAAACGCTGGCCGAAAACAATCAAGTGGGTGTGAACAGCCCCGGCTACACGCCCGGCCCCTATTCGCAAGAAGCCGAAATGCTCGCGTTGCGTTTTACCGACTATTATTGCGACAAGGCTCGTGATTATATTGCAACCCATGGCAAAGGATAACAACAAGGGGTTGCGCCCCGAAACGCTGGCAGTCGCATTTGGTTATGACCCGGAAATGGGCATGGGATCGGTCAAGCCACCGATCTTCATGACATCCACCTTTGTCTATCCCTCTGCGCAACATGCCAAAAATGTGCATGAAG
>CAZCXQ010000230.1:0-3472 GCA_964502655.1 uncultured Sphingorhabdus sp. | reverse complement strand
AATGACCCGGACAGTGATGGCGACAGTATTGCGGACTCCCAGGACACCGACCCTTGTGACACCATGCTCTGGTGCGACTACAACCGCAACGGCATCAACGACGACGCCGAGGTGCCAGGCACGGATTTCGATGCGGACGGCGTCTCCAATGAAACCGACTCCCATCCCAGTGACCCAGCCTTGAACAATGACTGGAATTACAACGGCGCCAACGACCAGCATGAGGACTGGGACGGAGACGGCGTGACCAACCTCCAGGACTCCCACCTGAACTGCAACTACCTCTGGTGAGACTGGAACTGGAATGGCATCAACGATGATGCCGAAGCTGCCTTGCATGCAGATTCCGACGGCGACGGCATCCCTGACACATCCGATTCCGACCCGTCAAACTCCTCCTTATGGGAGGACTGGAACCGCAGCGGCGTCAATGACTCCCAGGAAACAGCTCCTTCCGCCGACAGCGATGGCGACGGTGTGTCGGATGCCTCCGATTCCCACCCCTACAATTCCGGCCTGTGGGAGGATTGGAATAACAACGGCGTCAATGACTCCCAGGAGTCAACTGCCACCGATTCCGATTCCGACGGCATCGAAGACGGCAGTGACTCCGACCCTGGCAATCCTACACTCTGGAGCGACTGGAACCACAACGGGGTCAATGAAGGAGATGAGCCTGCCGTCAATGACCCGACACAGCAGGACTCGGATGCGGACGGGCATGTGGATGCCATGGACTCCCATCCCTGGGATCCCGGCCTGTGGGAGGACTGGAACTTCAATGGGAACAACGATTCTCAGGAAACCTCCCCTACTGCCGACAGTGATGGTGACGGATCCTCCGATTCGAACGATTCCGATCCCTGGAACAGCTTTGCATGGTGTGACTGGAACCGCAACGGACTCAATGACGATACCGAGGCATGGTTCCTCGACACAGATGGCGATGGGCTCTCGGATGCTTTGGACACCCACCCCACCACCCCCGCGCTCTGGGACGACCACGATCAAAATGGCATCAACGACTCCCAGCAAATCGTGCCTGTCACCCCAGATTCAGATGGTGACGGCTTCATTGACACTGCGGACAGCCACCCCTTCGACGTCGCCCTTTGGAACGACCACAACAATGACGGAACCAACGATGAATCCCAGGTTCCTCCGGATGCCGATCACGACGGCCAGCCGGATCCGACGGACTCCTTCCCCCAGGATAATGACAACGATGGCCTGAGCGACGCCGAAGAGGCCGCTTCAGGCACCTCCCAAGACATGCCCGATACAGACGGCGATGGTCTCCCGGATGGCATCGAGATCTACACAGGCACTGATCCCCTGAATGTGGACACCGATGGTGACGGCCTCACTGATTACGAGGAAATTCACGCTTATCACAGCAATCCTCTGGAACCGACCACGCTCACGGCACCACCTCCGGACATGCCTGAGGCGGAATCAACCTCTGAAGATGACGGTCCCGACGGAACTTTGCCGTCAGAAACCCCCGCCCCTCCCGCCTCCGAGACACAGTCGGAGGTGCCGACACCCGGCCTTCAGGTGTCCTTTCAGACCGACCCTTCGGCCCCCGCTCCCGTGCCACTGGTGTCCGGCACCTATCTTACTTATCCTGCCTCACGCCTTTACACCGAAGCCAATAACTCTCTTTATGGCAGCGAACTACGGCGTTCACTCGTCCTGAATAACACAGGCTCCGTCCATCTCACCGGCCTTTCCGCCGCTTTTTCCGGCCCGGAGGCTGCCCACTTTGCCTGCACCGACTTACCTGTCTCCCTGGCACCCGGTGACTCCTCTTCGTTGCTCATCACCTTTGCCGCGCCTGCGGCGAGTGCCTCCGTCTCCTCCCGTGCCACGCTCCAGATCTCCCTTCCCGGTTCCGCTCCGTTCATCATCCATCTCGCCAGTGTCACCGGCACCTTCGTCAATAACACCACCCTCAAGCCTCAGATTTTCGCCAACCTCTCCGACCGTGATGCCGACGGCATCCCCAATGCCGTCGAGGACCTCTACCTTCCTCTCATTGTCACTCCGGAAGGAGACCTGGATGGTGACGGCATGCCCAATCTTGCCCAGTATCTCACCGGCAGGGCTCTGCGCAGCACCTTCTCGGCCACCGACGTCGATGGCGACGGCATCACCAATGTTATTGAGCGCGCCTGGAGCCTCCAGGCCCCTCCCGGCCACATGCTCAACGAATTCCTCTTCGCCGACGCCTTTGACGATCCGGATCATGACGGCCTGCTGACCACCGAGGAGATTCATGGCACCTGGGGGCGCCTCAAGCCCGCCTCTCCGGCGCTGCCCGCCACCAATCCCTTCCAAAAATCCAGCGGCCCGGTCAATGGCACCTCAAGCCCCACTTTTTCCATTGTCACCCGTAATCCTCCTGCCGCCAGCACCCCCGCAGCCCTGAAAGCCAGCGCCTGGTTCCGCCGTTCCGCCAGCATTCCCTACGCCGTGTGGATGGATGATCTCCTGCTCCGCATCGCCCGCACCGCCCGCCCTGGTGACACCCTTTTCTACTCCCCTGTTTATAAAACCTCGCCTCCGCCCCAGCCCGAACACACACTGGGAGTCGACCACCTGCCCCTCGGTTACATCAAGTGGCTGCGAGACAGAGGGTTCCCCCAGCTTCCCTCAGCGCCTCCGATCAGCGGTCTCCCGCCAGCCGTTCCTTCCGGACCTGATGCGCCAACGGTTCGCAGTTTGTTAGCCCCACCCTCGACCTATCCCATCGGCGGACAAAGCACCGACCACGATTCAGATTCCATGAGCACAGGCTGGGAGGCCGCCTATTCGTTTGACTGGCGTGACCCAACAGATTCCACACCCGCCCTAAGCGCCCAGTACGGACTTCAGCCCCGCATCACCGCCCTCGGCTGGCAGCCAGGCAGCCCGCCCACCACCCAGGCCCAGTTTGAGGGCAATGCGCTTGATTTCATCCGCCAGCGCCTCATCAACCCGGAGCTGGCGGACAGCCTCATCCAAGAGCATCTCCTGCAGGATCCCGTCCACCCCGGCCAGCTCTTCATTGACCCTGTCACCGGCCACACACACAGCGCTCTGCTCATTCTGCCCTACCCCGTGACCAAACCCGCCGTGCCGCCGGCCTTCCCTGCCATCCTAGCCTTAAATGCCACGGCCGCAGCCAAGGCCGTCTGGCAGACCAACTTTGCCAGCTGGCAGGTCAAATACATCGCCCACCACAGCCATGCCATCCTTTCAGCCCTCGACCCAGACCACGATGGCCTCGCCAACGCCGACGAACACCGCCTCGGTCTCAGCCCCCGCATCCCCGACTACGCGCCAACCAGCGGCCGCGACACCGACGGCGATGGCTTCACCGACGCCCAGGAGCTGACCGCCGGCACGAGCCACCTGGACCGCACCCAATTTCCACCGTTCACCCTGCACGTCATCAGCGGCTCGCCCCAGGTGGTTAAAATCCACCAGG
>CAZCXQ010000229.1:0-3488 GCA_964502655.1 uncultured Sphingorhabdus sp. | reverse complement strand
ATGATGGTCTCGACTGGTTGATTGGTGGTTTCTATTCGAGCGAGAAAATTCGCGCGGACCAGACGATGACCCTCAATGCCGATTTCCAGCGGACGAACGGCGCGTTTAACTTTGGCAATGCGGCAGGGGTCAATCCGTTGTTCGCACTGACCGCGTTCGGCAATGCTGGCGTTCCCGTCAATGCCGATGGTAACTATGCCGAAAACCGGTTCCTGCAAGATGCTAAAAGCTGGTCGGTATTTACGCACAATGTTATCAATTTCACCGATAAGCTGAGCTTGACGCTCGGTGCCCGTTACGTAAATGAAACCAAGGACGCATCGTTCAACCAGCTGGCTGCAACGACCGGTGCAGGTGCCAGCGCGTGCCAAGCCAGCGTGAATGGTGTGTTGGCCGGCACCGTACCTGCCCCACTTCGTGCAGGTTTGATTGGTCTCAACTGCTTCCCATTTGCAACGTCGGTCAATCTGACCGCACCAACCGCATTGGGCGGTGGTTTGGCCAGCCGATTGCTGCCTTTGCCACGCGTATGGTCGGACACGTTCAAGGATGACGAGATTACCTATACCGCACAGCTTGGGTATAAGGCGAATGAAGATCTGTTGTTCTATGCGGGTTACAGCCATGGGTTCAAATCAGGTGGTTTCAACCTCGATCCACAATCGGCAACCTTGCAGAACTCGGCAGCCATTCTGGCCGGTTTAGCAACGGGTACTGTCGTGGCACCGGTCTATGCCGAACCAGACTTTAAGTCCGAAAAGGTTAACCAGATCGAAGTTGGCGTTAAGGCAACTTTGTTCGGATCGATCAAAGCCAACCTCGCTTTGTTCGATATGAAAATGAGCGATTTCCAGGTGTTGGAATTTACCGGCGTCCAGTTCTTGACCTTCAACGTCCATTCGGCACGATCGACAGGTGCTGAACTGGAGTTGTTTGGCAAGCTGAGCGATAACATTTCTGCGAATGTGTCAGCAACATATGCCAATTCGCGTTATCCTGGAAATTGTGCCGACGGCGTGGCGGCGGCGGCACTGGCGTCAACGCAGAGGCTGTGTGGTTCTACGCTGACCAATGCGCCAAAGTTCGCAGGTGTTGCTGGCCTTACCTATGAAGGACAGATCAATGACGCTGGCTGGGGTTTGCTTGTAAACGGCAACATCAACTATTCGGATCGCCGCCGCACGAGCACCATTCCTTTGGATACCAATAACCTGCCAATTCCTCTGGATTATCAGGACGCCTACTTCAAGATGAATGCGCGCATCGGCCTGACAACGCCGGATGAGCGTTACACATTCGAACTTTGGGGTACCAACCTGAACAATGAAATTACGCGCGGCGTTACCGCCAACACCCCGCTTCGCGGTGGTGCAGGCACCCGTTCGCGTATCGGTTTCGTTGAAGAACCACGCATGTACGGCCTGACCGTCCGCGCCAAGTTCTAAACCAACGACACAAACAAAAAGGGCGGCCTCCGCGGAGGTCGCCCTTTTTTTGTGCCTTGCTTGCTGGTTTTATGCAGCAGCTTTATACAGCGTCTCACCCTTGTCCGCCATGTCGCGGAAGCTTTTGGGTGGGGCAAAACGACTGCCAAATCGCTGCGCCAAATTGTCGGCCGTACGAACGAAGTTCTCTAGGCCGACCGTGTCGATATAGCTCATCGGACCACCGGTGTACGGCGCAAAGCCCCAACCGAAGATTGCCCCCAGATCGGCGCTCTGCGGATCGCGTACGACCTCTTCTTCAAAACATTGCGCTGTGGCAATCAACTGGATGTACAACAGGCGCTGTTTCACTTCTTCGACTGATGGCTGGTCTTCAGCGAGCGGATAATGCTCCGCCATGCCCTGCCAAAGGCCAAGACGTTCGCCCTTATCATCATAGTCATAGAAGCCTGAGCCGAAACGACGCCCCTTACGGCCCAATTTGACGACCATCAATTCCATGAAGTCTTCGGTGCCGCTTGGTTGATACGCGTCGCCCAATTCCTTCTTGGTCGACTGCATCACATCATAGCCAAGCTGCAACGTGGTTTCGTCCAGCAACGCCAGCGGGCCAATCGGCATACCAAGCGACTTGGCGGCATTTTCGATCAGCGCAGGCTTTACGCCTTCGGTCACCAGCTTCATCGCCTCACCCATATAAGGCGGGAATACGCGGTTGGTGAAAAAGCCACGAACGTCCTTTACGACGATCGGGGTCTTCTTGATCTTTGCGTTATAATCAAACGCCGCGGCCATTGCTCGCTCGCCCGTGTGTTCACCGGGGATGATTTCCAGCAACGGCATTTTTTCAACCGGCGAGAAGAAGTGCAGCCCGACAAACAGTTCCGGACGTGACGAATTCTTCGCAAGACCCGTAATCGGCAATGTCGACGTATTCGACGCGAACACAACATCCGGTCTGATGACCGCTTCTGCCTTTTTAATGACGTCTGCCTTGACATCGGGCCGTTCAAATACAGCTTCGATGATCAGGTCGACATCTTTCAGATCGTCATAATTGTCCGTGGGCGTAATCCGCGCCATGAACGCGTCGCCCGCTTCCTTGGTCATCTTGCCACGGCTGACGGCCTTGTCGATGATCTTGCGGCTGTAATCGACCGCCTTATTGGCATCTTCAAGGCTGCGGTCGAGAACGACAACGTCCATGCCGCCCTTAACGGTAACGTGCGTGATACCCGATCCCATCAGGCCACCGCCCAATACGCCAACCTTCTTAATCTCAACCGCAGGGACACCTGCGGGGCGGCCAGCGCCCTTTTCAGCGGCCTGTTTGTTGATGAACAAGGTGCGGATCATATTCTTCGCTTGGCTGCCCGAAAGCAGCTTTGTGAAATATTTGGATTCCACACGCAGTGCCGTGTCGAACGGCAGGATCGAACCTTCATACAGACACGACAAAATCGCCTTAATGGCGTCAAAATTGCCTTTGCTTTCCTTATGCGCCATCGCGTTCAGGCCAACGAATAGTTGAACCGCACGCGGGTCCATCGCGCCTGCACCGCCGGGGAATTTGAAATCCTTCTTGTCCCACGGCGCCGTCGCCTTCGGATTTGCTTTTACCCATGCCTTGGCATTGGCGATCACATCCCCAGCTGGCGCAACGTCGTGCACCAGTCCCTGCGCCTTCGCCGTTGCCGGGTCGAGCGACTTGCCTTGAATAATCATCATCGCTGCGTTCTGCAGGCCAATGAGGCGCGGCGTCCGCTGTGTTCCGCCACCGCCGGGCAACAGACCAACCATCACTTCGGGCATGCCCAGCTGGATTTTTGAATTGTCCGCAACGACGCGGTAATGGCACGCAAGCGCGAGTTCCAAACCGCCGCCCAGAGCCAGACCGTTCAGCGCGCAGGCGACTGGCTTTGCCGACGACTTGCCGCTGCTCAGGTCCTTGGCGGAATGACCGCCGGATTCCATTTTGCGCAGCAACGCGTTCAAAGCGAAAGCCTGGTCGAACGCTTCTTTGGTGCTGCTCGCCTTTGCGCC
>CAZCXQ010000228.1:0-3503 GCA_964502655.1 uncultured Sphingorhabdus sp. | reverse complement strand
GCGTGGATATCCTTGACCGCTTGCCCGTTCCCTTTGGCCTCATCCGTTTTGGTGTCGCCCCCGATCATCAATCGATCAAGGCGGTGGCGGGGCGTTATGAAAAAGTCGCTTTGTCCGACAATGTCCGGTTTGTCGGCAATGTGACCGTCGGCAAAGACGTCAGCATCGACGAGCTTCAAACCTTGTATGACGCGGTCATTCTCGCCACCGGCGCGCCGAATGATCGTCCGTTGGACATTGCGGGCGCAGATTTGCCGGGCGTTTTTGGCAGCGCGGCCTTTGTCGGCTGGTATAATGGGCACCCTGATTATGCCGACCTTCAACCGCCATTGGATGGACGGCATGTCGTCATTATCGGTAACGGCAACGTGGCGCTGGATGTCGCGCGCATATTGTCCAAAACGCGCGCCGAATTTGACGGCTCCGACATTGTCAGCCACGCGCTCGATGGGCTTGATCATTCGGGTGTTGAGGACATCACCATTTTGGGCAGGCGTGGCCCGCACCAAATTGCGATGACGCCCAAGGAATTGGGCGAACTTGCGCATTTGCAGCGGGCAACCCCGCGCGTCGACAAGGACGATCTGCCCGACATCGGTGAGGATGCGCTGTTGGAACCCGGCGTTCGCAAGTCCGTCACGCATCTGCGCGAATTCGCAGCCATTCCAGAGGCGTTTCGTGCGGACAAGCCGATCAGTATCAATTTCGACTTTTTCGCAGCCCCCGTCGCGATTGAGGGCGATGGCAAAGTGCAGCGCATCCGCGTGGAGCGCACGCGGCTGGATGACCAGTATCGCAGTATCAATACCGGCGAAAGCTACACGATAGACTGCTCTATGGTCATCAGCTGCATTGGCTATCAAACGCCTGCTATTGACGGCGTGCCGTATGAACATGGCCGCGGCCGCTTTGCCAATCTGGACGGCAGGATATTGCCGGGTCTCTATTGCGTCGGCTGGGCGCGGCGTGGTCCATCCGGCACCATCGGAACCAACCGGCCCGATGGATACAATATCGTCGATGCCGTGGCGGAGGATATGGCCATAAGCGCCGACAAAGATGGTCGTGCCGGTCTGGATGCGCTGCTGGCATTACGCAAGGTCGACATTGTCACATTCAGCGACTGGAAGAAAATTGAAGAGGCAGAGATTGCCCGTGCCCGCGATGGCGCCCCGCGCGAAAAGTTCGTGCGTATCGAAGACATGATTGCCGCGAGCCATTAATTTGGCCGTGCTAACGTTTATGTCATCATAATTACTTTAATGCTGCGCTAAGCTTCTCCTTTGGGCGAGTTATTGGAGGACGCAGCATGTTCAAAACCATTGGCATCATTACCGGCGTGGACGCCGAAGCCGCTGCGTTGTTCCCCGGCCAAAGCGCGAATAGCGAACCCTTGCACGGTTTCATGGTCCGTCAGGTCCAATCCGGCGGCCGCAATATCGCCATCACCTGCAGCGGCATTGGCAAGGTGAATGCGGCGATGGCGGCGATGATGCTGGTCGAACATTATCATGCGGATTTGCTGTTGGTGGTCGGCACCGCGGGTAAATTGAGCGACCATGACGGCCACTGTTTCCAGATCACGCAAGCGGTGCAGGGCGATTATGGCGCCTCGCGTGCCGACGGGTTTGTGCATTATCGGGCAGGGTCATGGCCGATAGGGGAGGCGCATGCCGAACCCTATCACGCCGCAATCATGCCAGACACGGGGCTACCAAAAGTCCGCATCATCACAAATGACTGCTTCATGGAAAACGACGACCATGGCAGCCGCCTGCACCGCGTCCTTGGCGGCGACATCATCGATATGGAAACCGCCGCCGTTGCCCAAGCCGCAGCCCGCATGGATGTGCCATGGGCCGCGATTAAGGCAACAAGCGACAATGCCAATGGCGACAGTTCGGGCGATTTCCAAACCAACCTAAAACGCGCCGCCCGCTTGGCCGCCGAAGCGACCGAACGGATGATTTCGGCGCTGGAATTAGGTCCTGACTTTAAATCAGCAAACCAACGGCGTGAATGACGATGCCCGCCATGCCGCCGACCAATGTTCCGTTAATGCGGATGAATTGGAGGTCGCTGCCCACGGCATTTTCGACGCGGTCGGTGATGGTTGATGCGTCCCAGCGGGCCACCGTATCGGAAACGAGCGTCACGATATTATCGCCGTAATTTTCGGTGGTGCCGACAATCGCGCGACGCGCGAAGCGGTTGATTTGAAGCTTTAGGCCTGAATCTTCCTGAAGTCTGCCGCCAAGCTTGATCAGGGCATCGCCAAAGCTGCCCGCGAGCGCGGCGTCGGGGTTGCGTGCAGCCTTTAACAAGCCATCGCGGCCTTGGTCCCACAGGCTGTTGATCCATTTGCCCATCGCGGGGTTTTCGAGCAGCTGCCCCTTCCAATGCGCGACCTTTGCTTGCAGTTCCTTGTCATGGCGTAGGTCGTGCGCAAGGCTGGAGAGGCCCTCTTCGCCCTTTTCCCGCAAAGGATGGTCGGGGTCTTCCGCCATTTCGTGCAGCAGCTTGTTCAGGCCATTGACGATGGCATTGGCCAATTTGTCATCAAGGCCGGTCCAGCGCATGATTGTGTTGGCGCGTTCCTCCACCATTTGGCGGATGAGATGCTCATTGGCCTCCAGCGTGGCCGAGGCCCATTTGATGATGCCGTCCAACACCGGGATATGGCGGCGCTCGCGGATCATCGCAGTCAACAATTGGCCGAGCAGCGGGGCAATATCGAGCTTGTCGAGCTGCTTGCGGATTGCGCCCTTGGCTACACCGCCAAGCCGTTCATCATCCAACGCGGCGATGATATCCCCCAGCAGGCGCGAGGCACCCATGCGCATGCGGCCTTCGCCGCCGGCTGGCGCACTCAAAAATTTGCCCATTGCACCCGCGACATCCATGCGCTGCACGCGGCGCGCGACGACCTTGGTCGTCAGAAAGTTGGTGCGCAGAAAGCTCGCAAGTGTCCGGCCAAGCCGTTCCTTGTTATTCGGGATGATCGCGGTGTGCGGAATGGGGATGCCCAGCGGGTGGCGGAACAGGGCGGTGACCGCAAACCAGTCAGCCAGACCACCGACCATACCAGCCTCTGCAAAGGCGCGCAGAAAGCCCCAATGGCCGTCATAGCGGGTTTCCATATATTTGCCGAAAACGAACAAGGCGGCCATCGCCAGCAGCAAGGCCGTGGCGATAATCCGCATCTGACGCAGTTCAGCGTCGCGTTCGGCATAACGGATTTTCTCCGACTGACCCAGTTTATCGGCAGATTTCACATCACTGCCCTAGCCGATTGCGCAGGAAACACCACATATCGTCATCCTGAACTTGTTTCAGGATAACAATCGGCGCTTGTGCGTTATCCTGAAACAAGTTCAGGATGACGAATGCATGTGGCGGCGTTTCCACCGCCTCACTCTGCCGGTTGCAACCCGCCCAAGTCGCCTTTGCCAGTTGCCTTTGCAGGCGTGGCGGCGGGCGGAGCGACATCTTCGCCATGCTTG
>CAZCXQ010000227.1:0-3508 GCA_964502655.1 uncultured Sphingorhabdus sp. | reverse complement strand
TCGAGCGATGTGAAGAACGCAACGGCAATCGGCAGACCGGCAACGACGATTGCGTCGCGGCTATCCATCGTGCCTTCAAACCGGACATCCGCAGGGATTACGCTTTGCGATGTAACGTCGGTTCCGGTTGGCCCCAGATCTTCGGCCAGCGTCGCGCGGACAAAGGCGTCGAGATCAAAATGGGGAAGGGTAAAGGCCATGTCAGTGCAGTCCGGCGATTCTTATCGGATGGGGTTGCCCCCACCCATAAGTGCGTTCGAACCGGGCAGCAATGCCGTAATCAGTAGCCCATCAGGCTCATGACTTCCTTGCGGCTCGATTGGTCGTCAAGGAAACAACCGATAAGCTTTGACGTGACCATGCCAACGCCATGCACCTTCACACCGCGGCCCGTCATGCAACCATGTTGCGCCTCAATGACAACGGCGACGCCCTCTGGCTTCAAATGTTCCCAAATGCAGTTTGCGACTTCGGCGGTCAGGCGTTCTTGCACCTGAAGGCGTTGCGCAAAACCGTGCAGCACGCGCGCCAGCTTTGAAATGCCGACAACGCGATCGGTTGGCATATAGGCGATGGATGCCTTGCCGATGATCGGCGCCATATGGTGCTCACAATGCGACTGGAACGGGATATCCTTCAGCAGAACCAGCTCGTGATATCCGCCGACTTCCTGAAACGTCCGCGACAGATGCGCAGCGGGGTCTTCCGCATAGCCTGCGCAATATTCGCGCCATGCGCGTCCAACGCGTGCGGGTGTGTCCAGCAAGCCTTCACGGGCTGGGTCATCGCCAGACCAACGGATTAAGGTACGAATGGCGTCTTGAACGTCGTCAGGAACGACAATTTTGCCGTTTTCACCAATTTCGTCTTCATAATGTATATGTGCGATGGGAAACACCTTTTCGGGCTTGTTCATCTTGGGTCTCCAGCGGTCTGAATTGCCCGCTCTTCTTAAAGCCCAAAATAGGTCTGCCCGCCTTTAAAAACTATACGGCGAATAACCCATAGGCATTTCACCATGATGCGATATCATATTCATGCACGGCTATTGCTTCAAGCACAGCCGCGCCGATCGCTTTAGCCGATGGCTTGACCAGTCTTCGCCCAGTCCGCCAAAAAGCCTTCAATGCCCTTGTCGGTCAGGATATGTTTGAACAGGCCCTTGATGACCGCAGGTGGTGCAGTCATCACGTCAGCGCCGATTTTCGCCGCTTCAAGCACATGCACACCATGGCGCACGCTGGCGACGAGGATTTCAGTGTCGAATGCGTAATTGTCATAAATCAGGCGAATGTCACTGATCAGTTGCATGCCGTCAAAGCCATTGTCATCATGACGACCGACGAAGGGCGACACAAATGTTGCCCCCGCTTTGGCCGCAAGCAGCGCTTGGTTGGCAGAGAAGCACAAGGTCACATTGACCATGGTCCCTTCGGACGTCAGCGCTTTGCAGGTTTTCAGACCATCAATCGTCAATGGCACCTTGATGCAGACATTGCTTGCAATCTTGCGGAGGATTTCCGCCTCTTTCATCATCGTTGCATGGTCCAGCGCAACGACTTCGGCGGATACAGGTCCATCGGTCAGCGCACAAATTTCGCGGGTGACTTCAATGAAATCGCGGCCCGATTTGGCAATCAAACTCGGGTTGGTGGTAACGCCATCAAGCAAGCCAGTCGCTGCCAGATCTTTGATATCGGCAATGTCAGCGGTGTCGGCAAAAAATTTCATGGCACGTTATTCCTGATAGTAGATTCGGTATACCGCCTATTGGCAAAGTTAACGTGGAAATGACAGGCAATATTCCGTGCGGATTTGCGGCGATATATCACGCCAAAGGAACATGCTTTTGCATTGGCCGGGATAGGTGGGTGACGTCCCCTGATTGTCTGCCTATATCGTCGGGATGAATCCGCCAACCAACCGTGTCCGTGTCGTCCTGTTGACGCAAGCGATTGGTCCGCTCGACTATCGGTTGCCTGCGGGTATGGAGGCGGGCCCCGGGTGCGTGGTGATGGTCCCGCTGGGGCCGCGTAAATTGCCGGGTGTTATCTGGGATGATGATGTTTTTGGCGATGAGGCTGTCGATGCCAGCAAACTTCGGCCCGTGTTGGAACTGCTCGACTGCCCGCCACTTGGGCACGGGCTGCGCCGCCTCGTCAACTGGGTCGCCGATTATTATCTGACCAGCCATGCTGCAGTGTTGCGTATGGTGCTGGCGTCGTCTGCGGCCTTTACAGTGTCTGGTACCATCATTGAATATCGCCGCACCGGCTTTGAACCCGCACGGCTGACCCCGCAACGCGCCGCCGCGCTGGACGCGTTGGAGGGGGCGCAAGGCCTTGTGCGTGAGCTTGCAGCAGAAGCAGGCGTTAGCGATGCTGTCATCCGCGGGCTGATAAAGGCAGGGGCCTTTGAACCCGTTACGATCAGCGTGGATTCTCCGCTGCCTGAACCGCTCGCGGATTTCGACGCGCCTAAATTGAATGACGCGCAAATGGTCGCGGCCAACGCAATGGTCACCGCTGTCCGCTCGGGCGGGTTTGACACCTTCGTCCTCGATGGGGTGACAGGTTCTGGCAAAACCGAAACCTATTTTGAAGCGGTTGCCGAAGCTATTCGTCTGGGCAAGCAAGTTCTGGTCCTGCTCCCCGAAATCGCGCTGACGGCGCCGTTTCTGGCCCGCTTTGAAGCGCGTTTCGGGGTGGAGCCTGCGGTATGGCATAGCAATTTGCGGTCAACGCAGCGCCGCCGTGTGTGGCGCGCGGTTGCGGACGGCAGTGCAAAGGTGCTGGTTGGGGCACGGTCGGCTTTGTTCCTGCCCTTTGCCAATTTGCGGCTGATCATCGTCGACGAAGCGCATGAGAGCAGTTTCAAACAAGAAGATGGCGTACGGTACCACGCCCGCGATGTCGCCGTGATGCGCGGCCGTTTTGAAGGCTTTCCCGTGGTGCTGGCGTCGGCCACGCCCGCGTTGGAATCACGCCATATGGTTACCATTGGCCGGTATAAGGGGTTGGAAATCCCGTCCCGTTTCGGCGCGGCCAAAATGCCGGAGATCAAGGCGATTGACCTCACCTTGGACCAGCCCGAGCGTCAACATTGGATTGCACCCACATTGCTAAAGGCTTTGGAAGAGCGCGTGGAACGCGGCGAACAAAGCCTGCTGTTCCTTAACCGGCGCGGCTTTGCGCCGCTCACCTTGTGCCGAACATGCGGCCACCGCTTTCAATGCCCCAATTGCACAAGCTGGATGGTCGAACACAGGCTGGTTCGCCGGCTTGCTTGCCACCATTGCGGCCATGTCATGCCGCCGCCGGAGGAATGCCCTGAATGCGGCGAAAGCGACACGCTTGTCGCCTGTGGTCCCGGCGTTGAACGGATTTGTGATGAGGTAAATCGCCTGCTGCCCGATGCGCGCACCATCGTTGCGACATCGGACACATTGTGGTCACCGGAAAAAGCCGCCGAGTTCGTCTCGCGGGTTGAAAATAAGGCGGTCGATATC
>CAZCXQ010000226.1:0-3515 GCA_964502655.1 uncultured Sphingorhabdus sp. | reverse complement strand
GCGCGTTGCGGTTGTCCCACTCCCGGTCGCCGCGGAAGATTTCCGGCTTCGGCACAAGATGAGCGATCGGGCATTTTACGACAACGCCCGAAAAGCACGGTCGGATTGTGACGAAGTTATCTTCGTCGGTGCCGATGGCCGTTTAACCGAAGGCAGCATCACGGCCTTGTTTGTTGAACGGGATGGCGTTTTGCTGACGCCGCGGCTTGAAACCGGGCTATTGCCATCTGTGCTTCGCCGCGCGTTGATCGACGCTGGCGAAGCCCAAGAAGCGGACCTGACGGTCGACGATTTGGCGAATGGTTTTTTTGTCGGGAACAGCGCACGTGGATTAATAAGAGCGCATAGGGTTGCGTAACTTTTAGCGAGGCTTTAGGGGCAAGCGCGCAACTTCTGTTCAATTTTTGCCCGAAAGTTTTGATGATGATTGACCGTCTGTCGGCCGCGCTCGGCCGGATTGCCCCTTCAGCGACGCTTGCCATGTCCGGACGTGTGATTGACCTTAAATCGCAGGGCATCGATGTCATTGGACTGTCCGCGGGTGAGCCCGATTTCGATACGCCAGAATTCGTCAAAGACGCCGCCATTCAGGCCATTCGTGACGGCATGACCAAATATACCGCCGTGGACGGTATCGCGCCGCTCAAGCAGGCGATCATTGCAAAATTCAAGCGCGACAATGGCATTGAATATACGCCAAAGCAGATCACGGTAAACTCCGGTGGCAAGCACACATTGTTCAACGCCCTGGTCGCAACGATTGATAAGGGCGATGAAGTCATCATCCCTGCACCTTATTGGGTCAGCTATCCCGATATCGTGCAATTTGCCGGCGGAACGCCAGTCATCGTGATGGCGACTGCGGCGCAGAATTATAAAATCACGCCCGAACAACTGGAAGCCGCGATTACGCCAAAGACGCGCTGGTTGATCCTGAATTCGCCGTCCAACCCGACCGGCGCGGCTTATGATGCGGCTGAGTTGAAAGAACTGGGTGCAGTGCTGCTGCGCCACCCGCACGTCTTGCTGCTGTCCGACGATATGTACGAGCATATTTGGTATGCGCAGTCGCCCTTTGCGACGATGCTTCAGGTGTGCCCCGAACTCTATGATCGCACACTCACCATGAACGGCGCGTCCAAAGCCTATGCCATGACCGGTTGGCGCATCGGCTATGCTGGTGGCCCGGCATGGTTGATTAAAGCGATGGCGGATTTGCAGTCGCAATCGACGAGCAATCCCTGTTCCATTTCACAATATGCCGTGCTTGCCGCGCTGAACGGCCCACAGGATTTCTTGCGGGAACGCAATGTCGCTTTCCGCGAGCGCCGCGACCTTGTCGTTGCGATGCTGAACGACGCACCGGGGCTTAGCTGCCCAACGCCAGAGGGCGCATTTTATGTGTACCCCGATGCAACTGGTGTGATGGGCAAGACGACGCCCAAGGGTAAGAAGATTGAAACCGATGCGGACCTCATCGATTATTTCCTCGATGACTACCGCGTGGCTGCGGTGCATGGCGGGGCGTTCGGTCTGTCGCCAGGCTTCCGGATTTCTTATGCAACATCGTCGGATATCCTCAAGGAAGCGTGCACGCGTATCCAAGCAGCGTGCGCCGCACTCACGTGATCGCAACAACTGCGTCACGCCGAACGGCGTTCATGCGCGTTTAATGTGTTTTCTGGTGAAAGCTTTTTAAGCCGACGCACATAGCTGTTTCGGCGCCATCTAGGCACCACGTCAGAGATAAAATATGGACCGTCTTTATAACTTCGTGCGATCGGATCTATTCCTCAGTCTGGCTGGTGGATTTGCGTTAGGTTTGGCTGGGCTGGCCATCATCAAACCTGCCAGCGCGAATGATCACAACGCAGAAGCGACGCGGTCTGTGTCCGTTGGAGGTCCATCATATGAAGCGGCTGCCCGGCACCCCTAAATGCGTTATTCGCGCGGTACATGTCGCGCTGCTGTTTGGCTTGGTAACAGGATGCGGTTCCGATTTTGGGTCCGCCGTCGGCACTGCGCATGCCGAAGAGGGCATTCGGATCGCCGCGCCTTTTGCGAAAATTGTTGAACCAAAGGGCCTACAGACCGCTGTTTTTGCCGGTGGTTGCTTCTGGGGTGTGGAGGCTGTGTTTGAACGCGTAAAAGGCGTGACGCGCGTGGAGTCGGGTTATTCCGGCGGGACGCGATCAACCGCTGACTATGATCTCGTCAGTTCGGGCGTCACGCGGCATGCCGAATCTGTGCGGATCCAATATAACCCTGCCGTGGTGAGCTATGGCGAACTGCTCCACATATTCTTTTCCGTGGCGCATGATCCGACCCAATTGAATCGTCAGGGTCCGGACCGCGGCAAGCAATATCGATCCGCGATATTCCCCGCGAACGCAGCACAGCAAAAGGCGGCACGTGCTTATGTGGCGCAACTGGACAAGGCGGGATATTGGAAGAAACCCATTGTGACGACGCTGGAGCCTTTCAGTTTCTTTCCTGCCGAAAGCTATCATCAGGACTTTATGGCGAAGAACCCAAGGCACCGCTATATCGTGCAATGGGACAAACCGAAAATTGCGAATTTAAATAAGCTTTTCCCGAACCGCGTTAAGTAACTAACCCCGATAGGCAGGGATCGCCCAGCCTTTCCAAATCGCCATCGCCCGCAAGGCAAAGCCGGCAGTCGCGCTGAAAATCGCGGCGGGTAGAACGGGTAGCCCAACAAATAACAATAGGCCAAACAGCCCCGATGCCAGTGCGGCAGCGGTCACATAGATTTCGGGTTTCAGCAGGATCGACGGCTCACCGGCCAGCACATCGCGAATGATGCCGCCGACGCATGCCGTGATGACGCCCATCATCATCGCCGGTAGCAATGGAACGCCAAGCGTAAGTGATTTCCACGTGCCGAACACCGCATAAATAGCAATGCCCACCGCATCGAACCAGTCCAGCGCACGCGGCTTCCAAAGATGTTGCGGCGTTACCCACACCAGCCCGGCTGTCACAAGACAGGTCGCTGCAAAACGCCAATCCTGAACCCAGAAAACGGGTGCACCGATGAGCAGGTCGCGAACCGTGCCGCCACCCGCGCCGGTAACCAGCGCAAAGAAGGAGAAGGTGACGAGCGTCTGTTTGCGTTGCGCCGCGGCGAGAGCGCCCGATGCGGCAAACACAGCGATCCCAAATAGGTCCAGCCATGAAATCATGGCCGGGGCTATTTGGGCCGCTTGGGTAATCATCACATGTGGATCGGTTTGCCGGTCACGGCCATGGCCGCTTCCTTCAAGGCTTCGGCATGGGTCGGGTGGGCATGGCAGGTGTACGCGATGTCTTCCGAAGTCGCACCGAATTCCATAGCCACGGCTGCTTCGGCGATCATGCTTCCGGCGATGGATGCGATGATATGCACGCCAAGTACGCGGTCGGTTTTTGCATCGGCAATGACTTTGACGAAACCGTCCGTGGTGCGATTTGTTTTCGCACGGCTGTTGGCCATCATCGGGAATTTGCCGACC
>CAZCXQ010000225.1:2331-3533 GCA_964502655.1 uncultured Sphingorhabdus sp. | reverse complement strand
GCGCTTGCCGAATTCAGGGCTGTTCACATCCTGCGCGACCAAGTCAGCGACATAGGCTTCAACGCGCTGCGCAAGCTTGCTTTGCTGTTCATCGGTCACCGGAACCAAGCCCATCGCCTGTTGCGGCGCGACGGTTGGCACGGGGTCGGGCGGAGTCAGCTTCAGCTCTGGTACGGTTTGGGTAACGGTTTCAGTCGACATCGCGAAATCCCTCTGTCCTTCGATCACATAACAGATGGAGCGCGTGCCTGACCATTTCAAGCACTTAGCGTCCCCAGCTGTATTATTTTTCTAATACAGCGCTACCTTATTCCTTCAAAGCAGCTTCGACCAGCGGCGATAATCCTTCGACAACCCGCGACACCCCTTTCGCATTGGGATGGATGTTATCGGGCAGCATCAGCGCGCCATCGGTCACCACACCCTCAAGAAAAAATGGATATAATGGCGTATCATATTTCTTCGCGAGTTGCGGGAATATCGCATTGAAAGCATTGCCATAATCCTGACCCAGGTTCGGCGCGGCTATCATACCTGTTAGGACAACGGGAATGTCGCGCCGCTTAAGCTCCTCCAGCATCGCTGCCATATTTGCCTTGGTTTCTGCAGGCTTGATACCGCGCAACATATCATTGCCGCCAAGGCCAAGCACGACCAAATCCGGTTTGCGCTCCAGATTATCCAGCACAAAGGCCAGCCGCGTTTTTCCCGCCGCTGTTGTGTCGCCTGATACGCCAGCATTGTGGACCCGCGCATTGATACCATCGGCCTGCAACGCCGCCTGCAATTGCGGCGCGAGCCCTTCATTGGGTGCAAGGCGATAGCCCGCATACAGGCTGTCACCAAAGGCCACGACCAGCCGGTCATATTGCTGAACCTTCGCCGTTTCCTGCGCTTGCGCCTTATTTTCCGCTACAGGGTTAGACCCGCATGCACCCAGCCCTTGGATTGCGACAATAAGCGCACCATATAGCCAAAAACCTCTATTCATAAGGATGCTTCCTTGCACGCTCCGGTTAACATGAAAACGGATATGGCAATCCGTGCGGCAAATGTCACCCTAAGCCTTGGTTCCAACGATGCCGCGGTGTCGATTTTACGCGGCGTCGACCTTGAGGTGCCGTATGACAGCAGCGTTGCATTGCTTGGCCCATCGGGGTCGGGCAAGTCGTCACTCATGGCGGTTTTGGCCGGGCTTGAAC
>CAZCXQ010000225.1:0-2321 GCA_964502655.1 uncultured Sphingorhabdus sp. | reverse complement strand
CGGTACTGTTCTGGTCGATGGTCTGGACTTTACAAAACTGGATGAAGACGCGCTGGCACGCGCACGGCGCGGGCGTATCGGCATTGTGCTGCAGGCGTTTCATTTGTTGCCAACGATGACCGCGCTTGAAAATGTCGCAATCCCGATGGAACTGGCTGGAATGGATGATCCGTTCGGCCGCGCAAAGGCCGAGTTGGAAGCGGTAGGCCTTGGACATCGGTTGACGCATTATCCATCGCAACTGTCGGGCGGCGAGCAGCAACGCGTTGCCATCGCCCGCGCCATGGCAGCGGGCCCTAAAATCATATTTGCGGACGAACCGACGGGCAATCTCGACGGATCGACCGGCACGTCGATCGTCGACCTATTATTCGCCCGCCGCGCCGCATTGGGCGCAACGCTGTTGATTATCACGCATGATCCGGAACTCGCACGCAAGTGCGACCGCGTGATTGTGATGCAAGATGGCCATGTGGTGGAGCGTGTGACCACGTGATGCGCACGTCGATGTCAAAAACAACCGTAGTCCTGAGCAGCGGGTGCGAAGCAGCCGCGTCCGTCGAAGGACGCCCCTCGGCCTTGGAGCAAAGTTCTGGACGCCCTTCGACGGGCGCAGCCGCGTGCGGCTGCTGCTCAGGGCTACGGTGTTTGTTGAAAGCGCGCATTTTATGACCCTCCCGCTCGCCGCCATTTGGCGCATATCGCGCCGCGATCTGTCCGCACGCATTCGCGGGCTTCGGCTGCTCGCGATTTGCCTATTCCTCGGCGTCGCGACATTGGCGGCGATTGGCAGCCTGACGGCCGGAATTTCAGACGAGCTTTCGCGGCGCGGCCAGACGATCCTGGGCGGTGATATTGAAATTGGCATTGCACAGCGCGAGGCGAATGCCGCGGAAATGGCGGCGATGCGCAAGGCGGGTGCGGTTTCCGAAACCATCCGCTTGCGCGCAATGGCAATTGGCAACGATAGCCTGCTTGCGGAACTTAAGGCCATCGACAATGCCTACCCGCATTATGGCGTGCTCACATTGCGCGAAGGCGGCCCGGCCAAAGCGCCGGCAAAAGGTGAAATCTACATCGGACCAACCTTGTCCGAACGGCTTGATATCGCAACCGGCGGCACCGTCCGGTTTGGCGAAGCAACGTTCAAGGTGGCAGGCATCATCGCGGAGGAGCCCGACCGTTTGGGCGAAGGCTTCACGCTTGGGCCAGTTGCCATCATCAGCATGGCGTCGCTGCAGGACACCGGCCTCATCCAGCCGGGCAGCATGTATGAGAGCAAATATCGCATCAAGCTTGGCCCGCAAGAGGATGCCGCAGCCGTTGCCAAAGCGTTTGAGGCACAATTTCCCTCCGCAGGCTGGGATATTACCGACCGGTCAAATGGCGCGCCGGGAACACGGCGCTTCATTGAGCGCATGGGCCAATTTCTGACGCTTGTGGGCCTCGCCGCATTGGTGATCGCCGGTATTGGCGTTGGCAATGGCGTCGGCAGCTATCTCGCCAGCAAACGCGCAAGCATCGCGACATTGAAGGTCACGGGCGCGGACAGCCAGACGATATTCCGTATCTATATGCTACAAATCCTTGCGGTCGCATCTGTCGCGATATTGGTTGGCCTTGGCGTCGGCAGCGTCATGCCGATGGCGATTGGTTGGGTCGCAGGCGACATCCTGCCCGTTGCGCCGGGTTTCAATGTGCATCCGCTCCCCTTGGCGGTCAGCGCGATCTACGGCCTGTTGATCGCCTTGGCCTTTGCCCTGCCCCCGCTTGCGCGTGCCCGCACCGTACCCGCCGCAGGGCTGTTTCGCGCGATTGTCGAAGGTAACAGCGGCATCGACCGCAAAAGCGCCATCTGGGTCGTTGGCGCGATTTCGGCTATTGTGGCGTTGGCGGTTGTCACAGCACGCGAGCCGATGTTCTCGCTGGCTTTCATTGGCGCGGCATTCGGCTTGTTGCTTTTGCTTACAGGCATAGCATTCCTGTTGCGCTTCATTGCCATTCGCCTGCCCCGTCCAAAGGCCCCACTGCCCCGGTTGGCCCTCGCCAACTTGCATAGGCCAGGTGCACAAACGCAGGCGCTCGTCGTCGCCTTGGGCCTTGGCCTGACCTTATTCGTCACACTGGCGGCCATTCAGACCAACATAAATAACGAGATCAAGAACAGCGTCCCCGAACGCGCACCAAGCTTTTTCGTGCTCGATATCCCACGCGACGGGGCTGCGAAGTTCACCAACATGGTCAAGGCCGCAGACCCTGCCGCCACGATCAACCTCATCCCCGCGTTGCGTGGTACGATCATCGAATATGGCGGCCAACGC
>CAZCXQ010000224.1:229-3547 GCA_964502655.1 uncultured Sphingorhabdus sp. | reverse complement strand
GCTGGAGATTGCGATCTGGTGCTTATCGAATTGAACGCTGACGGATCGGTCTCGGTCGAAGATAATGGCCGCGGCATCCCGACGGGCATGCACAAGGAAGAAGGCGTTTCCGCAGCTGAGGTCATCATGACCCAACTGCACGCCGGCGGTAAGTTTGAGAACACATCGGACGACAACGCGTATAAGGTATCGGGCGGTTTGCACGGCGTCGGCGTGTCCGTCGTCAACGCATTGTCCGAGTTCCTTGAGCTCACCATCTGGCGCGAAGGCAAAGAGCATTGGATGCGCTTTGAACATGGCGACGCCGTTGCGCCGTTGATCGTTCGTGGCGACGCGCCCTTGGTCGATGGCAAGCCGAAAAAGGGGACGCGCGTCACTTTCATGGCGTCGACCGAGACCTTCAAAAACGTGCTCGAATTTGATTTTGACAAGCTTGAGCATCGTTATCGCGAACTCGCGTTTCTGAATTCCGGCGTCCGCATTCTGCTGCGGGACAACCGCCATTCGGAGGTCAAAGAACATGACCTTTATTATGAGGGCGGCATTGGCGCGTTCGTTAAATATCTGGACCGCAACAAAACGGCCCTGCTCGTCGATCCGATTGCGATTTCGTCGCACCGTGACGGCATCGGCATTGATGTCGCGCTGGAATGGAACGACAGCTATTACGAAAATGTCTTGTGCTTCACCAACAACATTCCGCAGCGCGATGGCGGCACCCACTTGGCGGCATTCCGCTCGGCACTGACGCGCACGCTGAACAACTACGCCGAAAAATCTGGCGTGTTGAAAAAGGAAAAGGTCACGCTCACGGGCGATGACATGCGCGAAGGCCTGACCGCGATTGTGTCGGTCAAATTGCCTGATCCAAAATTCTCGTCGCAGACCAAGGACAAGTTGGTCTCGTCCGAAGTGCGCCAGCCGCTGGAAAGCCTGATGGCCGACCGGATGAGCGAGTGGCTTGAAGAAAATCCCGGCCATGCGCGCACCGTGATCCAAAAGGTCATTGACGCGGCCGCCGCCCGCGAAGCTGCACGTAAGGCGCGCGAGGCCAGCCGCAAATCCGTCATGAGCGTTGCGTCTCTGCCCGGCAAGCTTGCCGACTGTCAGGAAAAAGACCCTGCAAAATCCGAACTGTTCCTGGTCGAAGGCGACTCCGCAGGTGGTTCGGCAAAGCAAGGTCGCGACCGGCATTATCAGGCGATTTTGCCGCTGAAGGGTAAAATCCTGAACGTCGAACGTGCGCGATTTGACCGGATGCTTTCGTCCAAGGAAGTGGGCACGCTCATTCAAGCCATGGGCACGGGTATTGGCCGCGAAGATTTCAACATTGAAAAGCTGCGCTATCACAAGATTGTGATCATGACCGACGCTGACGTCGACGGGTCACATATCCGCACATTGTTGCTGACATTCTTCTATCGCCAGATGCCCGAAATTATCGAAAACGGCCATCTCTTCATCGCCCAGCCGCCTTTGTACAAGGTCGCCAAGGGACGCAGCGAAATTTACGTTAAGGACGACAAGGCGCTCGACGACCATCTCGCGGAATTGGGCCTTGGCGGCGTTGTGCTTGAAGGTGCCGGCGGACAACGCGCAGGCGCGGATTTGGGCGCATTGGTCGACCATGCCCGCCGTATGCGCAGCCTGATGGCATTTGTGCCCCGCCGTTATGACCCCACAATTGTCGAGGCCATGGCGCTCACCGGCGCGCTTGACCCCGAGGCAACTGACCGCGCTGCTGCGGTGGCCAAGGCGGCCGCATGGATGGGTGCGCAGGATGTTGAAGGCAAATGGTCCGGCCGCGTATCCGAAGACGGTGGCTATCACTTCGAACGCCTCTGGCGCGGCGTAACCGATCATCACATCATCGACGCGACCTTCCTAATGTCGGCAGAAGCACGCAAGCTGCACAAGCTCGCCAGCGAAGAAACCGCCAGTTACGAAACCCCTGCCCGATTGGTGAAGGTCACGGCCGCTGCAGCAGCGGATGCCGCCGAAGACATCGAAGCAGACAGCGACGCAGAAGCAGCGGATGCCGTTGGCGACCAAGCCAAGCGCGCGACGACCGCCGTCAGTGTGGGCAATAAAGGCGCGATCACGCGCCCATCGGAATTGCTTGAGGCCATACTCGCCGCAGGGCGAAAGGGCCTATCGATTTCGCGCTACAAGGGTCTTGGCGAAATGAACGCGGAGCAATTGTGGGAAACGACACTTGATCCTGATCACCGGTCGCTGCTGCGTGTTGAAATTGATCAGGCAGACTTGGCGGATGATATCTTCACCAAGCTGATGGGCGAAGTGGTTGAACCACGGCGTGATTTCATCGTCGAAAACGCGCTCAACGTCGCCAATCTGGACGTTTGAACGTAAAGCCTGTGCACATTATCGCTTCGACAATTGGAAGCGTGCGGCGTTTATTGTAGCCCGCACGCCTCGGGGGGAATGTTATGCACAAACGTCACTATCTTGCGCTCGCGCTCATCGCCTTGCCGGTCTTGGCGCAGGCTGGCGACAGCCGTGTCGAAATCGGTACAGGATTGGCGAGCTATTATGGCGCCGAACTCAGCGGCAATCGCACGGCCAGCGGTGAGCGTTTTGATCCCAACGCCATGACGGCGGCGCACCGGACATTATCCTTTGGCACAAGGGTGGCGGTCACCAATCTGGCCAATGGTCAGGAAGTTATCGTGCGCGTTAACGACCGCGGACCGTGGAGCAAATCACGCATCATGGATATATCTTATGCTGCGGCCAAACAAATCGGCATGCACCGCAGCGGGACCGCAAAGGTTAAGCTAGAGTTGCTCGATTAACCGAGCGCAGCGCGCTGCCAGTCCGGCAAAACAAGCGCCGTCAAATCGTCCACGCGGCGCAACTCCACCGATTTGCCAAGGTCCGTATAAACGCACCGCTGCCGGCTCTCGTCGGCTTGCGCCAACGGGACCACTACCAGCCGCCGGTTCACCTTTTGCCGCCAGTTCATACGCGCGGTATTCTCCTGCCCGACATAGCATCCCTTGGTGAATGATACCCCGTTCAGTTCGGCGGCATTGGCCTCAAGCCACAATGTCTGTTCGCTGCCCAGCTCATGTACGCCCTCAGTGATGCCCAGCCCAAGCCGATGCGCGCGATAGGCGGCGCTCACATCGACATCATCGTCGGCCAGCGCGCCCAGCCAGCGTGTCCCAAGCTCCGCATGGCGCGGGTCTGTGCTGCCTTCGCTTTTCCAGAACACGCCGCATGCCGGATCAATGGCAATGGCGATTTTCCGGCGCAACCGGTACATCGACAGGCGGCGGACCAATGCGTCTGCTT
>CAZCXQ010000224.1:0-219 GCA_964502655.1 uncultured Sphingorhabdus sp. | reverse complement strand
AAGCACATCGTCGCCATCTGCCCACAGAATGAAATCGAACAGCGCCTTTCCCTGCGGGCTCAGCAAGCCCGCCCATAAGGGCATCTCTGCCGTGCTATCCTGCGTCACCAGCCCCTGCAAAAATTGGCGCACGTCCTCTCCTGCCTCGGTGGGCGACAGACGGATAACGCAGCGGTCGAATAGACGGGTGTTTGGCATAGGTGACAGATAGGGGGACAG
>CAZCXQ010000223.1:0-3547 GCA_964502655.1 uncultured Sphingorhabdus sp. | reverse complement strand
CAACGTGCCATTGGCAGCAGCCCGCGCGGAAATGATCATCACGGAACCTGCGCCAATGATGCCGCTTGGCGGCGTTGACGGCCATAAAATCTATGGCCGCCAAACGCTGCGCGGAAACCTTGCTTATGGCGGTGGCCCGCATGAATGGCTTGATGTCGATGCAACTGGTCCGGCCGCACGTCCCTCAACGCCGCTGGCCCGCAACCTTGCGAAACGACTGGCAGAACTTTTGCCCAAGGCGGCGCATCTGAATGTCATCCGCAGCTGGGCTGGCATCATCGAAAACTCGCCCGATGGCCGTCCAATCATCGACCGCCTGACCAGCCCAGACAATGTCGTGGTCGCGTCGATGTCGAGCGTCGGCTTCGGCCTATCACCAGCGTCGGGTCACGCGATCCGCGATCTGGTGATCGATGGGAAATGTTCGTTTGCGGACATCGATATCCTCAAACTATCGCGTTTCGACAATCTTGAGTCCGATTGGCGCGAAAAGCGCGGGTGGATGCCGATTTCATGAGCCAATATTCGGCTTTCGGATTGCTGCGCGGTGCTTTGAACGGGCAGAAGCATTGGCAACCTGCGTGGCGCGATCCGGAGCCCAAATCGCATTATGATATCATCATCATCGGCGGCGGCGGGCATGGGCTGGCGACGGCTTATTATCTTGCCAAGGTCCATGGCCTGAAAAACATCGCGGTTCTGGAAAAGGGCTGGATAGGCGGCGGCAACACCGGACGTAACACGACGATTGTTCGGTCAAACTACCGGCTAAAGCCATTGCACGACCTGTTCGAGTTCGGCCTGAAAATGTGGGAGCATTTAAGCGACGAGTTGAATTACAACGTCATGTTCTCCCCGCGCGGCGCAATGTTTCTGGGTCACAGCGACGCCGATATGACCAAGCTTGCCGAACGTGGCGACGCGATGCGGTGCGACGGGATCGATGCGGATTTAATGACCCGCGACGAAGTGCAAAAGCTGGAACCGTTGCTCGACATGTCACGCAGTGCACGTTTCCCGATTGAGGGCGGCTTGATTCAGCGGCGCGGCGGTACTGCCCGCCATGATGCCGTCGCCTGGGGCTATGCGCGCGGCGCAGATAGCCTTGGCGTCGACATCATCCAGAAATGCGAAGTCACAGGCTTTGTCCGAGATGGCGATGCGGTGGTCGGCGTGGAAACCACGCGCGGGCGGATCAATGCCGGTCGCGTCGGCATTTGCGTTGCGGGCCATAGCGGCCATGTCGCAGGGCTGGCGGGCCTTAAACTGCCCGTGGAATCGCAAACGTTGCAGGCGATGGTGACCGAAGGCGTCAAGCCAATGATAAACAGCGTGATCATGTCGCAATCACTGCATTGCTATATCAGCCAGTCAGACAAGGGCGGCATCGTCTTTGGCGGGGACCCTGATAACTGGCCAAGCTATGCCCAACGCGGCAATCCGATGGTCATGGAACGTGCCGTGGCACAGGGCCTCGCGCTCGTCCCGGCGCTATCACGCCTGCGCATGGTGCGGACATGGTCTGGCGTGACCGATATGAGCTTTGACGGCGCGCCAATCATTGGCGAAACGCCGGTGAAGAACCTCTTTCTCAACGGCGGCTGGTGCTATGGCGGGTTCAAGGCGACACCGGCGTCGGGTTGGACATATGCGCACACACTCGCAACCGGCAAACCACATGCCCTGAATGCGCCATTTGCGCTCGACCGTTTCGAACGCGGTGCGACAATCGATGAAACAGGGAGCGGCCCAATGCCGAACAGTCGCTAATGATGCAGTTCACCTGTCCCCATTGCGGCCCGCGCGATCAGGCGGAGTTTATGTACGAACGCACCGTAGACGCGGTAGTGTCGCTTGATGCTGCACCCGAAGAAGCGATGAAATCGCTCTTCACACGCAACAATCCACGCGGTGTTGATGAAGAAATCTGGCGGCACACTTATGGATGCCGTGCATGGATGGTCATCGCACGCAACCGTGTGACGAATGAAATCAGCGCCACCCGTGCCGTTGGTCCGGAGGCTCTGCCGTGATAAACTTCAGTTTCGACGGCAAGACCTATCAAGCGCACAAGGGCGACACACTCGCTGCCGCGCTTTTGCGCAACGGCATTGGCCTTGTTGGCCGCAGCTTCAAATATCACCGTCCACGCGGGATTATGACAGCGGGCGTTGAGGAGCCAAACGCGCTCGTCACCATTGGTGATGGCGGACGCAGTGAGCCCAATACCCGCGCCACCGATGTTTTTGTGTATGAAGGACTGGTCGCCAAAAGCCAGAACCGCTGGCCAAACCTGTCATTCGATATCGGCTCTGTCTTTGGCTTGGCCGCGCCTGTCCTGTCTGCCGGATTCTATTACAAGACCTTTTTCGGCTCCGCCAAACGTTGGATGTTCTACGAATATTTCATTCGTAAAGCGGCGGGTCTTGGCAATGCGCCGACCAAGACCGACCCGGACCATTTTAGCCAACGTGCGGCCTTTTGCGATGTGCTTGTGGTCGGTGCCGGACCGGCGGGCCTGTCCGCTGCTCTCGAAGCCGCTGAAGCTGGCAAACGCGTCATCCTCGTCGAACAGGACAATATTCTTGGTGCCTCGTTAATCCGCGACGGCCACGATCGCGATGGTGCATGGGTGGAGGCGACCCAAACCCGCATCCGCGCCGCTGGAGGGCGCATCCTCACACGCACCACCGCGTCTGGATATTGGGAGCATAATCTGGTCACGCTGACGCAGCGTATAGCAGAGCCTGGCCAAATCCCGCCGCACGGCGTTGCACAGCGGCTTTGGCATGTGCGGGCGGGCCAAGTGATACTTGCGACTGGCAGCATTGAACGCCCCATGGCCTTTGCGCATAATGACCGTCCCGGCGTAATGCTGTCGCAAGCGGTGCGGACCTATCTGAATCGTTTTGGCGTCGTCCCGGGCAAACGCGTGGTGATCGCAACCAATAATGATGACGCGTATAAAACAGCCTACGCGCTCAAGGCAGCTGGGGCTGAGGTCGTAGCCGTTCTTGATGCACGGCCAGCACCGGCGGGCGCGGACAGCGGCCTGCCAGTCTATCACAACGCCGTTCCGCTTTCGGTCAAAGGCGCGCGCCATTGCCTGAAAAGCGTGACCGCGCGTGTCAGTGGCCTGACACAAAGCTGGGATGCTGATCTGATCGCTGTTTCCGGTGGCTTCACGCCCGTGGTGCATCTGCATATGCAGGCAGGCGGCACGCTCGATTGGAATGATGCGGCGCAAGCCTTTGTCCCTGCGACATCGCGTCAGAATGTGACGACGATAGGCGGGGCGGCCAATCCCGAACCCGTGTTCAATGTCGTCCCGGTTTCCACACCGAAGAAAAGCTTCATCGATTTCCAGAATGATGTGACGTTGTCGGATGTCGATCTGGCGTGGGCCGAGGGCTATCGCTCGGTTGAGCATCTCAAACGTTACACCACATTGGGAATGGCGACCGATCAGGGCAAGCTTAGCAATATGGCGGCGCTCGGGCGCTTGGCCGAAAAGCAGGGCGTGGCTATTCCTGAGGCGGGGCTGACC
>CAZCXQ010000222.1:2530-3550 GCA_964502655.1 uncultured Sphingorhabdus sp. | reverse complement strand
AGCCATCGGCGGCCTTGGAAAAGGGCATCTGGTGCGCGAAGTCGATGCATTTGATGGCCTCATTGGCCGTGCGGCAGATGATGCTGCGATTCACTACCGCATGCTCAACGCGTCCAAAGGCGCGGCTGTGCAGGGACCCCGGGTTCAGGCAGACCGGTCTTTGTTTAAGGCATCGATCCAGCGCCAGCTGGGACAGATTGCGCATTTGACAATAGTGCAGGCTGAGGCCGCAGCGCTCCACCTCATTCCAGGTTCATCAAATACAGTGGGTGGCTTGGTCCTTGGCGATGGCTCCATCATCACATCTTCGGCCGTCATATTGGCGACGGGTACTTTCTTGGGTGGCAAGCTGTTTCGGGGCGAAGAGCGGTTTGAGGGCGGGCGCGTAGGCGAAGCGTCCGCAATGCTGTTGTCCAAGCAACTTCGTGATGCGGCTTTGCCGATAGCGCGGCTAAAAACCGGCACACCGCCACGCATTGACGGCCGAACCATCAACTGGGCAATGTTGGAAGAACAGCCATCTGATGATGATGACTGGACGATGTCCTTTTCAAATCAGCGGCGGTTGGTTCCCCAGATATTCTGTGCAATGACACGCACAAACACGGTGACACATGACATCATCCGCAGTGGTTTGGACCGTTCGCCGTTATTTGGTGGCGATATTGAGGGCAGGGGTCCACGATATTGTCCGTCGATTGAAGACAAAATATTCCGTTTCGGTGATCGTGATGGCCACCAAATATTCTTGGAACCCGAAGGTCTTGATAGCCATCTGGTTTACCCCAATGGCATATCAACGTCGCTGCCCACAGATATTCAGGAATTTATGGTTAAGTCGATGGCGGGACTGGAGCAGTGCGAAATTGTCGTTCCGGGTTACGCCGTTGAATATGATTATATCGACCCGCGGTGTCTGGATACGACCCTCGCTGTCCGCGGTTTTGAGGGACTATATTGCGCGGGTCAGATCAATGGCACGACCGGATATGAAGAGGCTGCGGCACAGGGATTGGTGGC
>CAZCXQ010000222.1:0-2520 GCA_964502655.1 uncultured Sphingorhabdus sp. | reverse complement strand
GTGCGGCGTGCAAATTTCTGGACCGCCCCATGCCCGCCATGGACCGCACCAACAGCTATATTGCGGTGATGATTGATGATCTCACGCTGCAGGGCGTTACAGAGCCGTACAGGATGCTCACTGCTCGAGCCGAGTATCGCTTACGGCTTCGGTCCGACAATGCCCATACGCGGCTCACGCCAATGGCGATTGAAGCGGGTGCCGTTGGCAAGGGCCGCATGGACGCATTCAACCATAGAGCGCAGATGAAAGCGGCAGCGCTCGATATGATGTCGTCGCCCATAAGTGCTGATGCGCTGATGAAGCGGGGTGTGCCGGTCAAACCCGATGCGGGTAAAATGTCCAAGCTCGAATGGCTGCGTTTTCCGCATGTATCGATCATGGACTTGTTGGACGCAGAGGGCGACGAATGGCCGCGCGAGCTATTGTTAGAGATTGAGCAGGATGGTCGCTACGCACCATATCTTGCGCGGCAAGAGGCGGAGATTCAAGATATCGCCGCAAATGAAAAAATAACGCTGGCCAGCCATGTCGACTATGCGGCCATCGCAGGACTCTCCAATGAGATGGTTGAGAAATTGCAGAGCGCCAAGCCCGAAAATCTCGCAGCTGCATCGCGCATTCGTGGCATCACGCCAGCGGCATTGGCTGCGATCTTGGTCCACGCAAAAAGAGCGCGCAACGCGGTCACGGAAGCCGCATGACCGAAGCTGAAGCGAAAGCGTGGTTAACGACATCCTTGGGTGTTTCACGTGAAACAATGGAATCGCTTGAGGCGTTCGTTGCGTTCCTGAAACGCGAGTCGGCCAGCCAAAACCTCATTGCGGCATCAACCATAGAAGATATTTGGTCGCGCCATATCGTCGACAGCGCGCAGTTGCTGACCTTCATAGATCGGAGCGGACCCGAAACGAAATGGTTGGACCTTGGTTCAGGCGCGGGCTTCCCGGGGTTAATTATTGCATTGCTCACGGATTTTGACGTGACGCTTGTGGAGTCGCGCGCGCGGCGGATTGAATATTTGCAGCGTGCGGTGGACATGCTCGATATCGGTGGGCGTGTGACGGTCATGGGTATGCCGCTGGAGCGCATGAAAACCGCCCCATTTTCGGTCATCAGTGCGCGGGCCTTTGCGCCCTTACCCAAATTGTTTGAACTGGCGGCCCGTTTCTCTCATAATGATACTTTGTGGCTGCTGCCAAAGGGTCGTAACGCAGCTACAGAGTGGGATGACGTCAAAACAGTCTGGGACGGCGCGTTCAGCGTAAAGCAAAGCATAACCGACGCAGATGCCGGTATTCTTGTCGGTACATTGGTAGGTGAGCGTACAGGTGGCGGTAACGCCGGGGCAAAGGGACAAAAACCATGATCCGAATTGCAGTGGCAAATCAGAAGGGCGGGGTTGGCAAGACCACCACGGCTATCAACATGGCGACTGCATTGGCGGCAAGCGGTTGGCGGTGCGTGCTGGTGGATCTAGATCCCCAAGGGAATGCGTCCACCGGTCTCGGCCTGAAACAAGCGCAGCGCGTCCACAGCAGCTATGATCTGTTAATGGGCGACGCGTCGTTGAAGGATGCGGCCATTCCGACCCTGATTCCCAATCTCGATATGGTCCCTGCGACGGTTGATCTGTCGGGCGCCGAAATTGAACTGGTCGAATATGAGGACCGCACCGGGCGGTTAAAGGCGGCTTTTGACAAATCGGATGCCAATTGGGACATCTGCATCATTGATTGCCCGCCTTCGCTTGGGCTCATCACGATTAATGCGCTCGTCGCGGTAGACTCATTGCTTGTGCCGCTACAGTGCGAATTTTTCGCGTTGGAAGGTTTAAGTCAGCTATTACAGACAGTTGAGCGTATTCAGGGCCGGTTTAACCCGGCGCTGACGATCATGGGCGTTGCGTTGACCATGTACGACAAACGCAACAAACTGACCGAACAAGTTGCGGACGACGTGCGCAGTTGCTTGGGCGATCTGGTGTTTCAAACAGTCATCCCGCGCAACGTACGTTTGTCGGAGGCACCAAGCCATGGACTGCCCGCGTTAGTGTACGACCATCGCTGCGCGGGTTCAGAGGCGTATATGAAATTGGCAAGAGAATTGATTGGCCGTCTACCGGCCCGGGAGCTCGCAGCGTGACGAATGATAATCCATCTGAAAAATCCCCGTTGAAGAAGAAAATGGGTTTGGGCCGCGGCCTGGATGCCTTGCTTGGGGAAGCATTGCGCGGTGATCCCGCGTCTGCGCGCGCGTCCGGAAATGTCGATTCGCGCAGCGTAGGCGTCACGACAATTGCGGTTGCCGAGATACGCCCAAATCCTGATCAGCCGCGCCGCCATTTTTCCGACGATAAGCTGAATGAGCTGGCGGCCAGCATTGCAAAGCATGGCGTGATTCAACCAATTGTGGTGCGTCCGTTCAACGATGGCTATCAAATCGTCGCCGGCGAACGCCGTTGGCGCGCGGCGCAGCGGGTTCAGCTGCACGATTTGCCGGCGATCGTGCGCAATTTTG